>CAZNNJ010000231.1:0-7923 GCA_964574305.1 uncultured Rhodospirillales bacterium
AACAATGGCGTTGGCGGTGCCGGAGGCTATCTCCAGCCGCCAGGCGGGAAGAAGGGCGGGGACGTGGGCGTGCAGCCGATGCCACTGGGCCTCGTCGAGGTCCCGGTGCGACAGGTTGATCCCCAGATGGTCGAAGGCCGACCATTCATCCTCCAGGAAGGCGGCGAGGCGATCGTCGTCGACCGGCCGCACGGTCACGCCCGGCGCGACGTCGATCTCATCCGATGGCGCGGCCAGGGTCATCACGGCGAGCGGTCGGGCACCGAGCGACAGGCCGAAGGCGTCGCCAGCGCGGAACGACACGATGTCGTTGGCAAAGGCGGCCGCGCCGGACCGCGTCCGCGCCAGCAGCCAGGAAAAGGCTTTGCCGCCGCCCGACGGCAGGTCGAGGACCAGCCGGGTCACAGTTCGCCCCAATTCATATGTCGACAACGAGCGAGGCGCCGTAATCGGCGAGGTCTTCGTCTTCCTTCTGGCCGGCGCCGGAAACGCCGATACCGCCTGCGACGATGCCGTCGACCATGATCGGGGCGCCACCTGATGCGGCGATGAAGCCCGGCTGGGACATCATCACCTGACGGTCGTCTTCCGGGACGGAATAGACATAGGCCTTCCATTTCGCCGTCTTCATCCGCGTGGCGAAAGCGGTATAGGCCTTGTCCTGGGCGACCTTGCGGCACATGACCGGGCAGTTCTCATGCCCCAGCAGGCCGACCAGCCCGCCCGTGCCGTCGACCACGGCGATATAGACCGCCTTGCCCATCTCGTTCGCCCCTTCATAGACCTTGGTCATGATCTTGAGCGCGGCCTCGCCGGTGATGCTGTAGCGCTGTTCAACCCCCGCCATACCTTCCTCCGTCTTTATTGGATGGTGACCACCAGATTCGACCAGCCTTTCACATATTCGGTTTTGTGCTTGCGCGACGCCGCCATGTCGACCGCATAGTCTGGCATGGCCGCTATCGCCTCCTCGATCGCGACCTTGCCCTCGACCTGCGCGATGTGCAGGCCGAGGCAGCGATGCAGCCCGTTGCCAAAGCCCAGCGTGCGGCGGTTGCCGCGATCGATGCGATACAGGTCGGGCGCATCGAACTCCGCCTCGTCGCGGTTGGCCGAGGCGAACATGAACATGGTCTTTTGGCCAGGCTCGATCACGATATCGCCGAATTCGATCCGCTCCGTCGCAGTACGCCCCTGCATCTGCGTCGGCATGTCGATTCGCACCGCCTCCAGAAAGGCGGCCAGGGTGCTGTAGGGCTTGTCGTTCAGCTTCGCGCGCTCCGCCGGGTTGCTCCACAGGCGGTGGAAAGTGGCGCTGACCGCCTTCGGAACGGTGTCGCTGGCGGCGATCTGCAGGTTGAACAGGACGAAGACGACATGATCGTCGGTGACCGCTGGGTCCGCCTTCTGCATGTCGAGCAGGGCCGCCACCGCGCCCTCAGCCTCTTGCCCGCCGGCGCGCACCCGGGCGAGGTAATCGGTGATGTAGCCCATCATCTCGATGCCGGAATCCGCGCCGATGCCGGTATCGCCCGGCCGGTCGGGATCGCGGTGAAAGAAGCCGTTGATCCAGCGCATCAGCTGCAGCGAATCCGCGCGCGGCAGCCCGCTCAGCCAGCAGCCGAATTTCGACGCCAGCGGGCCGGCATAACCCAGGAGCAGGTCGCCACCGCCCTCGGCGAGGATCGGCGCGAGCAGCGCCCGTGCCTCCTCACGCATCGCACCCTCCAGCTTCTGCGCAACGCTCGGCTTCACCAGCTCGTTGAGCGCGGCGCGGTAGGGCGTGTGAACCGGCGGCTCCATCTGGCTGACCATGAAGGGATTGGCCGGGGCGCCGAGCAGGAGCTGGGACGGGGTGATGCCGCCCTCGACCGACAGCCGGCGCTCCTTCTCCAGGTTCCACACATCCTCGAAAGTCGAGAAGAACCAGGCATTGTAGCGCTCGATGAACAGGCGGGGCGTCTTGCTGCGCAGCTCGGCATAGAGCGGATTGGGGTCGCCCTCGATCACCGTCGCCATGAACGGGTCGTAGCCGGTCATTGCGGTTCGGGCCCGAAGATGTAGCCGAAAGTGACCAGCCGCGCCTCCCGCCGGAAGGTGATGCGCCAGCCTTGGAGCGTGCGCGCGAAGGTGTCGAAATATTGCGCGCCGACATTCATGTGCTGAAGCTTGCCCTCGGCATGCACGCCGTTGACGTTGAAGGTGTAGCTGGCGCCGCGGGCGTGGTCGCCGTCGAACTCGATCTCGACGTGGGTGGTGAAGTGCTGCATTTCCGGAATCGGGTCGGGCACTTCCTTCAGCCATGCCTTGACCACCGGATAGGCACCCTTGATCCCGCCGGCCGCCGTGTAATCCAGCACCGCATCCTCGGTGAACACGGCGTCGAGCGCGTCGTAATTCTTCTCGTCGAGCGCACGGGCATAGCGCTTCAGGATCTTCTCGATCGCATAGTGATCGAGCATCTCGCGCATCTCATCCATCCCGCGCTCCTCCCCAAACCGTATCATTGATCGGTTATTGCATCACTGTTCTGGAATTGGCAACGGAGATTTACCGAACGCCTGAACATCTCCTCCCTAACCGTCATGCCCGGGCTTGACCCGGGCATCCACGCGGAATGTCCAGGTGCTGAACGAGGGGCTTTAGTGCTAAAGGTGAGCCGTGGATGGCCGGGTCAAGCCCGGCCATGACGGTGTGTGGTGAGGAGGCCTAGAAATGCACCGCTGTCTCCGCCAGCAGCGCCGTCGTCTCAGCCTCGCCAATCCCGCGCGGGCGGCCATAATGGGAGAGGTCGGCGCCGACGGTGAGGCCGTGGGCGATGCGGTAGACGGCGCCCACGGCGACGATGTCGGTCGAGGGCAGCGCCTTGCGGTAGTCGTGGGCCCAGGAGGCGCCGAAACTGAAGCGCCCGGCATCGTATGTCGCACCGAAATCGATCTCGCTGATCACGCTTTCCAGCCCGACATGCCCCGGACGGCGGTCGAGCGGCAGTGTGCTCGCGCCGTCATAGACGAAGCCGCCGCCGACGGTGATCCCGTTCCAGGCCGCCTTGATGCCCAGCGCACCGCCGGCCAGATCGTGCAGGTGCGAGCCCGGCTCGGCCTCGCCGAACACCGCGGAGCCGCCGGCGGTGACGGTCACCGGGCCGCAATCGCGACTGGAATTCAGCGCCACCTCGACGACATTGCGATGGCGGTCGATGCCGTCGATATGCTGTTCCGGCACCGCCTCGATCCCGCCGCCGGCCAGTTCCGGCGCATAGGATAGGGCGAGGCGGAAGCCAAGCACCGAAGGCGACAGGTAGGTCAGCCTGGTCGAATCGTCGTTGGCGAGCGCATAGGGGGCCAGCAGCGCCGACGGCCCGCCAAAGCGGTCGAGATCGCCGTCGATCTGGCCGATGCCGATGGTGGGGGCGGTGACCGTCAGCTCCCGCGCGGCACCGCCATAGTCGCCCAGGCGGAATTCGCCCCAGGCCCAGCCGGCCTTCAGATAGGTGCCGTTGTCGCGCGGCTTGGCGGCGCGCAGCAGTTGCAGCCGGCCGCCATAGATGACGCCGGTATCGGTCTGGCCGTCGATTGCGACATGCGCCTCGCCGTCGATCCGCGCCCCGTCGGCGCCCTGCGGCTGGCGCCCGGGGTCCTGGAAGCCATATTGGAATTTGACGAATCCGCCGAGACTGGTGTCGATATCGGCTGCATCGGCCCCACCTGTGGCCAGCAGCGGAATCAGCAATGTGGCGCATGCCAAGGAAACGTTATCGAGTGCAAGCATGAATGACGGCGATCTTGCCACGGAAACCGACAGCGGCGCCATCGCCGAACGGCTGAAATCGGTCCAGGACGGGGTCGCCGAAGCCGCGCAGGCGGCGGGCCGCGATCCCCGCTCGGTCGCGCTGGTGGCGGTCAGCAAGACCCATGGCGTCCGGGCAGTCCGCGAGGCACTGAAGGCCGGGCAGCGGCTCTTTGGTGAAAACCGGGTGCAGGAGGCGGCCGCGAAATTCCCCCAGCTGCGCGCGGACTATCCAGACTTGCAGCTGCACCTGATCGGCCCCTTGCAGACCAACAAAGTGAAGGAGGCCGTTGCCCTGTTCGACGTCATCGAAACCGTCGACCGGCCCAAGCTGGCGGCCGAGCTGGCCAAGGAGATGCAGAAAACGGGGCAGCGTCCGCGCTGCTATATCCAGGTCAATATCGGCAACGAGCCGCAGAAGGCCGGGGTCGCGCCGCACGATGTCAGCGCCCTGCTCGCCCTGTCGCGCGACGAATACCGGCTGCCGATCGTCGGCCTGATGTGCATCCCGCCGGCGGGCGAGGACCCGATGCCCTATTTCACCCGGATGGCGGCGCTGGTCAAATCGCACCAGCTGCCGATCCTGTCCCAGGGGATGAGCGTCGACTATCAGGCTGCCATCGCCGCCGGCGCGACCCATGTCAGGGTCGGCACCGCGATCTTCGGCGTCCGCTGACCGATTGCGGCGGATCGGCGGGATTTTTTTGATTCGCCTTGGTTTCAAACAACTGGAATAGTGTGCGCGTCGGATAATTTTACAGGTGCGTCCAGGCCCATCTCGATTTTGCAGAGAAATGAGCCTGTTAGCGAAATGGCATAGGTCTTGCTTACCAGCCGGCCGGGCTTGCATCGGAAAGCAAGCGGGCTTTCGGGATCAAAAAATGCGTAAGATTTTCCTGGCCTTGACGCTGCTCGGCCGATTCATCCTCCAGGGCGGAGCGCCCGTGCGAGCCGACTCCGTCTACACGCTGGACTACGACAGCTGCACCGGCGGCTGCGGCAATGGCCAGGGAACCAGCAACAACAGCTTCGGCTATGTCACTCTGAAGCAAATCAGCACGAACCAGGTGTCGGTCACGCTGGACATCACCGATCCATCCTTTGTCGTGAACACCGGCAACGGCACCAACCATGCGCCGTTCGCGTTCAACACCGATACAGCCATTACGATCAGCAGCATCGCGGACGCGACCGGCACGCCGGCGACGTATTTCACAACCGGGGCAACCAATGCCTCGGTCTCCGGGCTCGGCACGTTCGGTTATGAAATCGCCTGCACCAGCAGCTGCCCGAACGGCGCCAGCAACGGCGGTGCCGGGAACTATCTCAGCTTTCTGGTCACCGCGAATTCCGGCGTTTTGAACCTCACCGATTTCATCGCCAACGCCAACGGCTTCTCTTTCGCCAGCGACATCATCGGCCCGTCCGGACTGACCGGCGAGGTCGCCGCCAACCAGGCGCCGTCGACGACCACCAGCGGTGGGAGCGGCAGCGGCGGCAGTGGGTCCTCCGTTCCGGAGCCTGCCAGCCTCGTCCTGATGGGAACCGGCCTGGCGGCGCTCGGCGGCTTGCGCCGCCGGCGGCTCAGCTCGCGGCGCTGATCTCGATCCGGGTCGCAGGCCCGCACTCCGCCACCAGCCGCAGCAGGTCCGGCAAGGCGATAGCGACGCAGCCCTCCGTCGGGCTGTAATCCGGCCGGGCCCAGTGCAGGAAGATCCCACTGCCCAGCCCCGGGGACGGCGGATCGGCGTTTAAGCCCAGCGGCACGATCAGGTCGTAGACGCCGTCATCCCGCCACAGCCGCTCATGGCTGTAGGGATGCGGCAGCGGCACGGACTGGTTGTAAAGCGCATCGCGCGGATCGTCCGACCAGCCGTCGCTGGGGTGGATTGCCGACGCCACCAGGCCGGTGCGCGGCATCGGCAGCCGGTCGGGGCGGTATAGCAGGCAGCGCGGCGAAAAGATGCCGATCGGCGTTGCCCCATCCCCCTCCCGCTTGGTATGGGTCAGACCGCCTTTGCCCAGCGCGGCGCGCACCCGGCCGCCGGGCCATGACAGGAATCCGCCGGCAACGGTGAACCGGTCGATCATCGGACCGCCGTCAGAGGTAAAGCCGTCGTGTGCTTCACCTGGCTGAGCGCGATATGCGAATGCACCTCCTGGACCGAGGGCATCTGCAGCAAGGTCTCGCGCAGGAAGCGCTCATAGGCCTCGATATCGCGCGCCACGATCCGCAGCAGGAAGTCCATCTCGCCGCTCATCGTGTAGCATTCCACCACCTCGGCGCACTGAGCGATCGCCTCTTCGAACTCGTTGAGCGAGCGGCGCCCGTGGGCCGACAGCTTGATATTGGCGAAGACGGTGACCTCGATCCCCAGCGCCTTGGGATCGAGCAGCGCGACGCGGCCTCGGATAACCCCGGCCTGTTCCAGCAGGTTGATCCGGCGCCAGCAGGTCGATTGCGACAAACCCACCTGCTCGGCGAGGTCGGCGACCGCGACGGTGGAGTCACGCTGCAGCCGATCCAGTATCTTTTTGTCGAACTCGTCCAAATGCATGGATCATTCAACCACGATTTGGCCTTCTGTTCGAAGAAAAATCCAACATAGTCAGCAGGACTGACCCATTTTGACAGGACTCTTCACCCCGTCGGCCCTATAGTTTGAGGGCAACTCTTGGGAGGTCTCACGATGGCGCTGCGCGATGTCGCCCTGAACGACAAATACACTGCCGGCTCCGGCCGTCTCGTGATGACCGGCACCCAGGCGCTGGTCCGCCTGCCATTGCTGCAGAAGGCGCGCGACCGCGCGGCAGGGCTCGATACCGCGGGTTTCATCTCGGGCTATCGCGGCTCGCCGCTCGGTGGGTACGACCAGCAGCTGTGGAACGCCAAGAAGTTCCTGGAGGCTGAGAATATCGTCTTCAGGCCGGGCCTGAACGAGGACCTCGCGGCGACCGCCGTTTGGGGCAGCCAACAGGCGGGCCTGCATGGCGACGCCAAGTACGATGGCGTGTTCGGCCTGTGGTACGGCAAGGCCCCCGGCGTCGACCGTTCCGGCGACGCCTTCCGCCATGCCAATTCCGACGGCACGATGAAGAATGGCGGTGTCCTGCTGGTCGCCGGCGACGACCATGCCGCGAAGTCGTCCACCCTGGCGGCGCAGAGCGAATTTGCGCTGATGGATGCCGAAATCCCGGTGCTGAACCCGGCCAGCGTCCAGGAGGTGCTGGAGTTCGGCCTCTATGGCTGGGCGATGTCGCGCTATGCCGGGCTGTGGGTCGGGCTGATCGCGCTGGCCGACACGATGGATTCGACCGCGACGATCGATCTGCGCCCCGGCGAGCCCCGGATCGTGATGCCGACGGACTTCGCCATGCCGCCGGGCGGCCTGCATATCCGGCTGGGCATGCGGCCGCTCGAGAAGGAGCTGCTGCTGCGCGAATACCGCGTGCCGGCGGCGCTTGCCTTCGCCCGCGCCAACCCGATCGACCGTATCGTCACCGATCCCCCGAATGCCCGGCTGGGCATCATGACCGCCGGCAAGTCCTATCTCGACGTGCTGCAGGCGCTGCACGACCTGGGCATCGACGATCCGGCAGCGCACGGCATCCGCCTCTACAAGGTCGGCATGACCGCGCCGATCGAGCCGGAGGGTGCGCGCCGCTTCGCCAAGGGGCTGGAGCTGTGCCTGGTGATCGAGGAGAAGCGCGAGCTGATGGAGCGGCAGCTCCGCGACGTGCTCTATGGCCTGTCCGGCCAGTGGCCGACGGTCGTCGGCAAGCGCGACCGCGAGAACAGGCCGCTGCTGCCCTCGGTCGGCGACCTGTCCACCGCCGAGATCGCTCGCGCCATCGCCTATTGCCTGCCCGAGGCGGCGAGCGACGAGCATATACAGACGCGGCTAAAGCGGCTCCAGTACAACGACGACGCCCTGAAGACCCTGGTCGCCAAGAACGAGCGCGGCCCCTATTTCTGCTCGGGCTGCCCGCACAACACGTCGACCAAGGTGCCCGAGGGCAGCCGCGCCGCCGGCGGCATCGGCTGCCATTACCTCGTCACCTGGATGATGCCGGAGCGCTCGACCGATACCTTCACCCAGATGGGCGCCGAGGGCACGACCTGGATCGGCGAGG
>CAZNNJ010000232.1:0-7920 GCA_964574305.1 uncultured Rhodospirillales bacterium
GGTTTTGGTGTCGGTGCGTGTCGGCAGACGGACCAGGCAGCCTTCCGGTACGATCAGTTCCTCAGCCATGCCGCCATTGCGGCCGACGCCGAAGATGCGTTCTACCCCAGAGCGGCAAACTTGGTACTCGCCGGCGCGGCAGAATTCGCAGGTCCCGCAGGGAATCACCGGCTCGATCGCCACCGGCGTGCCGTCCGCCAGCTCGCCCGCCATCTCGTGGCCTGGAATGCCGGCGATATCGAAGCCGCTGTCCAGCATGGCGAGGTCGGAGCCGCAGATCCCGACCGATGTGATCTTGACCCGTATACCCGGCCCGGTTGGCGCCGGAACGTCCAAAACGGCGACCTTTCCCCCGATATATTTGACCGCCTTCATCGTCCCCCCGCAGCATGCCCTGCGATGGGCCGCTTTATCTATGACGGGGATAGAGGCCCGGAACGCACCTGTCCACTACGGCGTTGGGCGGCCGTCCGTGCCGGCGGAAATGGCCGCAGTCATCATTGCGAACAGCTCATCATAGAACTGAGCCTCGGCGCATACGGTCTGACCGGCGGCCTTCAGATTGTCGCGTTCGATCAGGGCGTTGAAGAACATGCCGCCCAGATGGTTGATCCGCCGCTCGAAATCGGCGGTCTCGAGGAAGGGGAACCGTTCGGCGAGCAGCAGGCCTGCCCGCGATGCCGCGCTTTCCGGTTTCCAGCCCGGATGCTCGGTTCCCGCCTCATAGCGGAAGCTGGACATGAAATGCATGATGAAGCGGGCGTAGGCATGCCGGCCATCCTCGTCGGTCAGCTCCGCGATCGGCAGGAACAGGACCTTGAGCAGGCCCTGGATATCGCGATCGGCCGCCGCCAGCAACGCTTCACGGCGCGGCTCGAAGCCGGCGACCCGGCGCTCGATGATCTCGCGCATCAGGCCGGCCTTGCTGCCGAAATGATATTGGACAACCGAATTGTTGCCCTGGCCGGCCGCGGCCGCGATCTGGCGCATCGAGGCTCCTTCGATACCTTTTTCACCGAGCAGCCGCTCGGCGGTATCGAGCAGGATTTCGCGGGCGTCGGCGGGTTTCGGGACGGGGCGGGCTTTACGACTCAATTTCCACCGGCTCGTTCGGGCGGCGCATCAGCGGCCACAGCAGTTCCTCTTTCCAGTCGAACCGACCGGGCAGGCCGAACCGTTCCTGCGGCGCCCTGGGGATGCGCGCGGTCCCCAGTAGCACATCGAACAGGAAGATCGTCACTGCGTAATTGCCGCGCATGTGGGCCTGCCGGCCGAGCCCGTGATGAGCATGGTGCGTGTCGGGCAGGGTGATCACCTTCTCCAGCATGTTGAACAAAGGGTTCATCCCCGGCAGCCGGCGTAGCGCCAGGTCCCAGCGGTAGGCGGTATGGGTGAACAGATTGATCGTGAAGGTGATGAGCGCGCTGACCGCCAGCACATCGGTCAGGCCCAGATAGACCGCGACCGCGCCGAACCAGGTCTGCGGCAGGATGAAGGTCCAGAACACGTTGTAGCGGAAGATGACTCCGACATTGAGGTTCTTCGCGCTGTGATGGGTGCGGTGCAGCTTCCACAGAAACGGCCATTCGTGCGACCAGCGATGCAGCCAGTAATGGGCGAATTCCTCGGTCACGAACCAGATCGGGAAGATCGTCCAGAACGGCACATGGGCCAGCTTGCCCGCGCCGCCGGGCAGCAGGCGCGCGATCAGGAAACCGACGGCAAGGCCGACGAAAGGAGGGGTGATCGCCGTCTGAAACACCAGGCCGGTCAAGGCATACAGCCGGTCGCGGGTCGACTGCGCGGTGCGCCGGTGATGCCCGCCGACGATCTCCGCCGCCAGCATGGCGAAGAACAGCACCACGATCGTGATGCTCAGCGCCTCTCTGCTCATTGTCCCCTCTTCAAGCGTTAAGGCATATGTCTTATCCTTGACCGGAGATTAAGACAAGCGCCTTAAAGAGTGGACGTTCGCCCATCAGATCAGTAGGCGCTGCACGAAACCATCAGCTTTTCCGGCGCCCGCACCACCGGATTGTTGACGCGCCAGCGCACCGGCTCCTCCAGCCTGAAGTCGCGGCTTGCTGCGAACAGTTCCTCGAAGACCAACCGCGCTTCCATCCTCGCCAGCCCAGCCCCCAGGCAGAAATGCGCGCCGCCGCCGAAGGTGAGCAGCGCCGAGGCGTCGCGGTCTATGTCGAAGGCCTCGGGATCGGCGAATTTCTTCGGGTCGCGGTTGGCGGCGCTGAAGGAGAAGAACAGGTCGCTGCCGGCCGGGATCGTGACACCGCCAAGCTCGAAATCGACCGGGGTGCGTCGGGTGGAGGAGGGGGCCGAGGGGCAATGGCGCAGCGACTCATCGACGGTACCGGGAGTAAAAGTCCGACAGGCCTGAACCCGCTTAAGCGAGGCGGGATTCTCCATCAGCTCCCACAGCGTGTTGGCGTTCAGGCCTGCCGTGGTGTCGACCGCGGCCGTGACTATCAGCACCGAATTGGCGATTACCTCGGCTTCGGTCAGGCAATCGCCCTGCTTGTCGGCGGAGCTCAGCATATCGACGATGCCGCCTGTGGTGCGACCGCGCGAATCGCGGATCATCTCGAGAAAATAGGGTGTCAGCCCTTGCACCGCCGCGAACCCGTTCTGCAGATGGACGTTCTCGCCCAGGAACAGCGGCTCGACATGCCGGGCCCATTCCGCCGCGCCGATGGCGAACAGGCGGCGCACCACTTCGGATGGCAGCTTGGCTGCGACCCCGGCGACGAAATCGGTGGGGGCCCCACGGGCACTCTCAACAAATGGGCGGATCAGCGTGCGGGCCGTGTCGCGGATGACCGGTTCCAGCTCGACCAGGGAGCGTGGCGCGAACACGCGGCTGACCAGTCCCCGCGCAAGGCGATGCTCGTCGCCGTTGAGCGACATCAGCCAGTTGCGCACCACCGATTCCACCGGGCTGTCCTGGCCGAAGGCGGCCGAGACGCCGCTGCCGGCCCGCAATATCGGATTGCGTAGCGCGCTGTTGACCAGCTCCCACTCGGTTACGAGGAACACGCCTTCGCCCGCGTCATGGACCGGCGCGTGCTCCCGGATGCGTCGCCAGATGTCGAAATAGTCGTCGCGCACCCCGAGCTCGAGAATGCGCCAGCCGACCGGGATCTGCAGAGAGTCGCTCACGTTTTTTCCGTCCATCCCGCTATTCCTGGCCCGGGTCTTCCTTCAGCAGCGCCTCGATGCCGGCGATCAGATGGCGGAAGGCGGATTCGATCAGCGCCCCGGTATCGAGATTCGGCGCGTGCGGCAGGATGTCGAGGACGAGCCTCCGTTCCTTTTCATCCAGATAATCCAGGCTGTCCTGCACATTCAGGCGGGTGAAGCTGGATAGCGGCTTTTCGGTCGCCGTCGCGCTCAGCAGCGGATCGCCCAAACCGAGGGCGATGGTCAGCATTCCAGGCGTATCGGTCAAAAACCAGGTGGATGCATAGGCCAGGCGATGCCCACGAAAGCCGGCATCGTGCAGAGCCTCGATCACCGGTATCTGGACCCGAAGCCATGCGCCGGAGAGATGATTGTTCCAGGCCATGAGGCGCGTCAGCGATGGATAACGCTCGAACGTGGCTTTGAGCGCGCATGCCCAGGCGAACAGCGTTTCCTGCCACGTCGCGTTCGCAGGGCGCCGCATGCGGAACTGGCCGAACACATGCGCCGAGACGGCATCCAGCAAAGCGTCGCGGCTGGGGAAATAGCGATAGAGCGCCATCGTCGTCGTGCCGACTGCCTGCGCGACGCCGGTCATCGTGAAATCCTCGGCCGGACGGGTTTCCAGCAGGGTGAGCGCGGCCTGCACAATGCTGTCCGCCGAAAGGCGCGGCGGCCTGCCTCTGCGCTTGCCCTGGAGAGTGATGGTTTCTGCTGTCAAACTGCCTGGCCTTTCCCTTTGTCGGCAGTGTGGCTTATTTAATTTATCAGGTAAACAAATCTATTGACGCATCCCGGTTTTAACTCGACAGTGCTGGCAATCGGGCACGGCTCGGATGGCAAAACAATGCCGGCAAACCAGGGAGGAACGTCATGGGAATCAATCGCCGTGGGCTGGTCGGATCACTGACCACCGGCGCCGTTGCCGGAACATTGTTGGCCAGCATGGCGTCCACCGCCATGGCCGAGCCCAAGAAGGCCGGAGCGGATGCGTCGGCGCACGAACAGATCCGCAACCTGCTGGCACAATATTCCTTCCTGCTCGACGCCGCGAAATATGCCGAGTGGGGCCAACTGTTCGGCGAAAAGGGCACGCTGGAGTTGAACGGCGCGGTCTGGGCGACGGGCTCGGAAGGCATCGCCGCCAAGATGGCCGACGTCATGAAGCAAAACCCCAAGCCGATCACCGGCATCACCGGCGATCATATGTACCGCCACATCTTCACCAACACCCACATCACGGTCGACGAGGCGGCGGGCACGGCCGAGGCCGACTCTTATTTCTTCGTCCTGCATGTCGACAAAGGCAGCCCGCCGACGATCCGCGGCGGCGGCCGCTACAGCGACAAGTTCGCGCGCGAAGGTGGCCGGTGGCGCTTCACAGCCAAGCGCATGGACTTCGACTGGTCGGATGCAGCGTGAGCATCCAAGGAAAAAGCGCCTCCCCCATTGAGGCCCTCAAGGGGGGAGGCGCTCCAATGAAATTCAGCTTTCTGATATCGGCCCTCGCAATAGGTCTGCTGCCGTCATCCGCCCGCGCTGCGGACACCGAATGGCCGAGCTTCAATAACGGGCTGGACAGCCAGCGTTATTCGGCCCTGGCCCAGATCAACGCCGGCAACGTCAAGTCGCTGGCGCAGATCTGCAGCCAGAAGATCGCCGATGCGGGGGCATTCCAGGCCGGGCCGCTGGTGATCGGCGGCGTCATCTATGCGACGGCTGCGACCACCACGGTTGCGCTGGACGCCACGAACTGTGCCGAGAAGTGGCGGGCCGACTACACGCCGACCGGGCCGGTCTCGGTGCCGGTCAATCGCGGCGTCGCCTTCCTGGATGGCAAGCTGTTCCGCGGCACGGTCGACGGAAAGCTGGTGTCGATGGATGCCGCCGACGGCAAGGTTCTGTGGACGGTGACGGTCACCGACGCAACTAAGGGCGAATCCCTGACCTCGGCCCCGATCGCCTGGAACGGCAAGGTCTTCATCGGTACCGGCGGTGGCGACCTGGGCATCAAGGGCAAGATGCTCGCCTTCGACGCCGCGACGGGAAAAGAGACCTGGCGCTTCAACACCATACCGACCGGCAACGAGCCGGGCGCGGAAACCTGGGAGGCGAAGGATACGGCGCTGACCGGCGGCGGCGGCATGTGGACGAGCTATACGCTGGATACCAAGATCGGCGAGCTGTTCGTGCCGGTCGGCAATCCGGCCCCGGCGCTGAACCAGGCCTATCGGCCAGGCAAGAATCTCTACACGGATTCGCTGGTCGTGCTGGACGCCCAGACCGGGGCGCTCAAATGGTATTTCCAGCTGAAAAGCCCCGACAGCGTCGATCACGATCTCGGCGCCGCGCCGGTCCTCTACCGCGACAGCAAGGGCAGGGATGTGGTCGCGATGGCCGGCAAGGACGGTTATGCCTATGGCGTCGACCGCGCCACGCATCGGCTGCTGTTCCGCACGCCGGTGACCACGATCAAGAACGAGGGCAAGGCCCCGACGCCCGAGGGCTTCATGGTTTGCCCGGGCCTCTCGGGCGGCACCAAATGGAACGGCCCGGCCTTCGACCCCAGGCTGAAGGCGCTTTATGTGCCGGCCACCGACTGGTGCAACATGCTGAAGCTCGGCACGCCGGTCTATTCCGCCGGCAAGCCCTTCTGGGGCGGCAGCTTCGCCTTCGACCAGACGCCGGGCGCCGCCACCGGCTGGATCAACGCGCTGGACAGCGACACCGGCAAGATCCGCTGGCGCTATCACACCATGACCGTGACCGGCGCGGCGGTGACGCCGACCGCCGGCGGCATCGTCTTCACCGGCGATGCCGACGGCGACTTCCTGGCGCTGGACGCCAGGACCGGCAAGCTGCTGCTCAAGACCGCGATGACCGGGCCATTGGCCGGCGGCATCGTCACCTACGCCATCGGCGGCAGGCAGTATGTCGCCTTCACCACCGGCAACATCTCGCGCTCCGCCGCCGAGTTGGCGGGGACGCCGACCCTGGTGATCATGGCCCTGTCGGACGGCGCCCATCCGGCGGTCGCGCAGGCGGGCAAGCCCGACGCGCTGGCCCAGGTCGCGAGCCGTCCCGGCGACGCGGCGCGCGGCAAGACGCTCTATTCGCAGACCTGCATCACCTGCCATGGCGCGGACGGCGCGATGCTGCCGAACTTCAACTTGAAAGACATAAAGTCCCGCAAGGACCAGACGATGCTGGCGCAGTGGATCAAGAACCCCAAGGCGCCGATGCCCCGGCTCTTCCCGTCACCATTCAGCGCGCAGGATGTGGAGGATATCGCGGCTTACGTGGAAGGGCTCTGATGAGCCGAGCAAATCGAGGAGCAGGGACATGAAGGTCCAGGACCACAGCCTGATGGACCCGGATATCCAGGAGAATCCGTTCGCCTATTACGACGCGCTGCTGGAGCAGGCGCCGGTCTATTTCATGCCGGAAATCCAGGCCTATGTGCTCAGCAAGTACAAGGACATCCAGTTTGCGGTCGCCCATCCGGAAATCTGGTCGATCGATATGCGCGGTCTGCCGGCGGCCCAGCTGATCAAGCATCGCGCCGCCCAGGAAATCCTGGAAACTGAAGGCTTCCCGCGCGACACCAAGTTCACCACCGATCCGCCGGCCCACACCAATTACCGCGTCGCCGTGCGCAACGCCTTCTCCCCGGCACGGGTCAAGGCCCAGGCCGAGTTCGTCCAGAAGGCGGTCGACGACCTGATCGACGATATGCGCGGCAAGGGCGAATGCGAGTTCCTGCAGCAATTCTGCTGGTGGCTGCCGATGCAGGTGATCACCAACCTGCTGGGCGTGCCCTATGCCGACGCCGCCAGGATCAAGCATTGGTCCGACGTCTGGGTCGAGCCGCTGACCTATGGCCTGACCGAGGAGCGGGAGATCGTCGTCGCCCGCGAGGAGGTCGAGTTGCAGAAATACCTGCTGCATCATCTCGACGAGAAGCGGCGCAATCCGGGCGAGGACGTGCTGACCGACATGCTGAACGCCCGCACGCGGGAAGGGGAGCCGCTGCCGCTGAAGGAGATCGTCGGCCTGTCCGAGCATCTGATCGTCGGCGGTCATGAGACCGCGACCAGCGCGCTCGCCGCCGGCATGGCGATCCTGGCCCAGAACCCGGATATCGCCGATGAGCTCAGGGCCGAGCCCGACCTGGTCGAGAATTTCGTCGAGGAGGTGCTGCGCACCGAATCGCCCAGCCAGGGCTTCTTCCGCATCGCCGTGCAGGATTACGAGATGCGTGGGGTGAATATCCCCAAGGGCGCGATGGTCCATCTGCGCTTCGCCGCCGCCAACCGTGACCCGGAGCAGTTCGACGAACCGACCAGGTTCGATATCCGCCGGCCCAACGTGAAGACCCATCTGGCCTTCAGCCAGGGCGTCCATCACTGCATCGGCTCGCCTTATGCCAGGCTGGAGCTCAATACCGCCTTCCGCTCGCTGCTGGCGGCGTTCGACGATATCCGCCTGAAGCCGGGGCATGAGACGCTGGCCCATATTCCCGGCCTGTCGCTGCGCACGCTGAAGGCGCTGCACATCACCTACCGCACCCGCGCTCATTGACTGGGAGACCCGACATGCAGATCAGCGAACCGCGCGCGACCCTCTCAATCGACGCCATCCAGGCGATGCTGAACGCCGCCATCGCCCGCAGCAAGGCGCTCGACGCCAAACTGCACATCACCATCATGGACCATGCCGGCAACC
>CAZNNJ010000233.1:0-7856 GCA_964574305.1 uncultured Rhodospirillales bacterium
CATGGCGATCGGGGCGCCCGGCGGGAAGAACATCTTGAAGAAGCCGATCCCGTGATTCTTGAGCGCCAGCAGCACGACCACGACGAAGATCATCGATGACAGCGCCGCAGTGACGATGATGTGGCTGGTGATGGTGAAGGCGAACGGGATCAGGCCCAACACATTGCCGAACAGCACGACCAGGAAGATCGACATCACGAACGGCACGTAGATCGCGCTGCCATGGCCGGCATTATCCTCGACCATGTTGGCGGTGAATTCATAGAGCAGCTCGGCCGAGCTCTGCAGGCGGCCCGGAACCACCGCCTTGCGGGCGGTGCCGACGAAGAACAGCAAAACGATCACCAGGAAGGTGAGCAGGAGGAACAGCGACGAGTTGGTAAAGGAGATGTTGTACCCGGCGACGTGAATCGGGATGAGGGTCTTAATGGCAAACTGGTTAAGAGGGTTTTCCATCGATCTCTTCCGTAGCTCTATCCTCGGCCCCGCCGGCCTTCTCAGCCGCCAGCGCCGTTTCCGTCGCAACATCCACTGCCTTGCTCATCATCCGCCAGACATTCGCCATGGCGGCAATGAACATCAGCACCATCAGGATCAGCATCGCGAACGGGCGCGTCCCCAGCCAGCGATCGATCGCCCAGCCGAGGCCGCCGCCCAAGACGACAGCCGAAACGAACTGACTCCCGGCCCGAAGGCCGAAACTCATTGCACTTTCGATCCCCGGATCCGCGCCATCTGTCGGCGCAGCCGAGCCATGGCGTTCGCCGGCGGCGCGCGCCTTGGCGATGCGATCCTGGAGATCGTCGGGTTTCATGTGCCTTGCTTTCCGTGAAGCGCAGCCCAAAAACCCTCAGCACCGTTGGGCGCTGAAAGCGGCGCGAACCTATGGGGGGTACGGTGTCCTGTCAAGCCTGCCACCCCGACCTTCCAATCGCCAAAAACCGCGTCAGGCCGCGGTCAGCTCGTCGGCGCGGCGAAGATCGACCGAGACCAGCTGCGAAATGCCGCGCTCGATCATTGTTACACCATACAGCCGGTCCATGCGCGCCATGGTGAGGCGGTGGTGGGTGATGATCATGAACCGCGTGCCGGTATCGCCCGCGATCTCCTGAACCAGCAGGCAGAAACGGTCGACATTGGCGTCGTCGAGCGGCGCATCGACCTCGTCCAGCACGCAGATCGGCGACGGGTTGGTCAGGAACATGGCGAAGATCAGCGCGATCGCCGTCAGCGCCTGCTCGCCGCCCGATAGCAGCGAGAGCTGCTGCAGCTTCTTGCCCGGCGGGCTGGCGAGGATTTCGAGGCCGGCATCGAGCGGGTCGTCCGCTTCAGTCAGCCGCAGCTCAGCCGAGCCGCCGCCGAACAGCCGCTCGAACAGGCGGCGGAAATGGCCGTCGATCGTGCCGAAGGAGGCGAGCAGCCGCTCCCGCGCCTCGCGGTTCAGGCCGTGGACGGATTGGCGCAGCTTGGCGATGGCGGCGACCAAATCGTCGCGCTCCCCAATCATCCGCGTCATTTCGCCGTCCAGCTCGGCCACCTCCATTTCGGCGCGCAGATTGACCGGCCCGATCGATTCGCGGTCGCGGTTGAGCTTGGCGAAGCGCGCCTCGGCCGCCTCGGTCTCGGGCAGCTTATCCGCCGTGAGCCCGGCCAAGCCCGCCAGCATGGTGAGATCGATCGCGCCCGGGTTGACGTCGCCCAGCCGCTCGACGGCGCGGAGCTTCAACTGCTCCATCTCCTCGATCACCGCTGCGACCGCGGCCTCGGCGCGAACCCGCGCCTCGCGCGTGTCGGAAAGGGTGGATTCGGCCTGGTGCAGCGCCCGCCCGGTCGCCGCCTGCGCCGCCTCGCCCGCGACGACGCGATCGGCAGCGCGACCGCGCGCCTTCTCGGCCACCTCAAGCTCGGACAGGATGGTTTCACGCGCGGCGGCAAGGCGTGCGGGCTCACCCGACAGGCGGTCGCGAGTCGCGGCCAGGGTCGCTTCGCGGTCGCTCAGCTCCTTGAGCCGGGTATCGGCGCGCCCTGCCCGGTCGCGCCATTCCTGCCGCTCCCCGGCGATCGCCGCCAGGCGGGTATTGCGGGTCGAATCCTCGCGGCCGAGCTGCTCGATCGCGGCGACGCACATGCCGAGCCGGTTGCGCTCGCCCGTAAGCCCACCGCGCAACGCCTCCAATTGCCGCCGCGCATCGCCGGACTCCGGCAGGGCGGCGAGATTCTTTTCCAGAGACGACAGCGAACCGGCGACGCCCGCGCGATCCATCTCGGCCAGCTTCAACGAATCCGCCAGCGCCTGACGGGTGACGGAGCGGGATTCGGCCTCGCGCCTGCGCTGGGCCAATTCGCCGCGCGCCCGTTCCGACGCGGCGGTGGCCGACATCACCGTGCCGCGCAGCTGTTTTTCCGAGGCCGAAGCCGCCGACAGCTTTGCCTCGATGGCGGAAAGCGCCTCACCGGCCGCCTTGGCCGTCTTCTCGGCCTCGGCGAATTCGCGCTCGACCTGCTCCAGCCGGTTGCGCTGCTCAAGCCGGGCCGCGGCGGCCGAGGCGGCGCCAGGGCGGCGGACCAGCCCGTCCCAGCGCCACATGCCGCCGGCCTTGGAGACCAGGATGACGCCCGGAGGCAAAGCGGCAGCCAGCCTGTCGCCAGTCGCCTCGTCCTTGACCACACCGACATGGGCGAGCGCCCGGGCCAGCGCATTGGGGGCGGTGATCTTGGGCGACAGCGGCTCGGCGTCGGGCAGCAAGGCAACAGCGTCGCCGCCTGTCTCATCGCGCCAATAGGCCGGCGCACCGGCATCGAGAGCGGCCTCCAGGCCGTCGGACAGCGCCACCGCCAGGGCAGTCTCATAGCCGCGGGCGGCCCGGACCTGGTCCAGCACCGGCGGGAAATTGCCGGGAGCCGTGCTCTTGAGCAGGTTGGCCAAGGTCCGCTGCTCGGCCGCCAGGCGGGTCGCCTCGCTGGAGGCATGACGCTCGGCAGCGCGGACGCCCCCGATCTCGGCCTCGGCGTCGAAGCGGGCCTTCTCGGCGGCGGTCAGGCTTTCCCTGGCGCCGGACGCAGCCTTCTCCGACTCCGCCAGCTTCGCCTCTGCCACTGCGATCGCTTCGGCATCGACCCGGTCGGGCGGCAGGGCGTCGAGCCGGCGCTTCTCATCGGCGATGCGGCGGTCCAGCGTTGCAATCCGCTGCTCAATGTCGCGTTTCTGCCGGGTCAGCGATGCCGCCTCGGCCTCCGCCGTGGCAACGCGCTCTGTCAGCTTGGCCAGCTCGGTATCGAGATCGGCGACGGATGTGCGCGCCGCGGCTAGATCGCGCTCAGCGGCCTCGCGGCGGCCGGGGTGGCCTTTAGCCTGCTCAGCCAGGGTTTCGGCCTCGGCGGCTAGCCTGGCCTCGATCGTCGCGGCTTCGCCCTGCTGGCGCTCCTCGTGGGCGCGGTCGTTGGCAAGCTGGCGGGCCTGCTGGTCGGCCTCCGCCACCGCTGCGGCGAGCCGGCGCTCCTCGGCGATCAGCGTGTCGCGCCGGGCCAGCACCTTGGAATAGGCCTCGGCCAGCGCCGACTCATCTTTGCGCAACGGCGGCAGGGCGGCGGCGGCCTCGGTATTGCGGGTGGTCGCTTGGGTGACGTCCAGCATCGCCTGGCGGACGGCGTTGTCGGCATTGGCGAAGGCGTTGCGGGTATCCTCCGACCGGCGCAGCAGTGCGCGCCAGCGGATCGCCAGCAGCACCGCATCGGCGCGGCGGATCTCGTCGGTCAGCTCGCGATAGCGGACCGCCTGGCGGGCCTGCTTCTTCAGGCTGGCGAGCTGGGTCTGCATCGTGCCCAGCACATCGTCCAGCCGTTCCAGGTTGGTCTCGGCGGCGCGCAGCTTCAACTCCGCCTCATGCCGGCGGGCATGCAGGCCGGAGATGCCGGCGGCGTCCTCCAGCACCTGGCGGCGCTCGGTCGGCTTGGCGTTGATCAGGCCTGAGACGCGGCCCTGGCTGACCAGCGCCGGCGACTGGGCGCCCGAGGCGGCGTCGGCGAACAGTGTCTGGACATCGCGGGCACGGGCTGGGCGGCCGCCGACGCGGTAATCCGAGCCTTGGCCCCGTTCGATCCGGCGCACGATCTCGAACTCACCAGGACCGTTCAGGCGGGTGACACCGGCCGGCAGCGTGCCGTCCTCATCCAGCGCCACGAGCGTCACCTCGGCGATATTGCGCGCCGGCCGCGTGGCCGTGCCGCCGAAGATCACATCCTCCATGTCGCCGCCACGCATGCGCCGGGCGGAGGTCTCGCCCATCACCCAGCGCAGCGCCTCGACCAGGTTCGACTTGCCGCAGCCATTCGGGCCGACAATGCCGGTCATGCCCGGCGCGATCTCAAGGTCGAGCGGGTCGACGAAGGATTTGAAACCGGCGAGGCGGAGACGGGTAAACTGCAATGGGCGAAACCGATACGGAAGACAGGCCGATCCGGACGGGACTACTTCAGCAGCCCGTCGATCTTCTTCTTGAAGTCGTCATAGGGCGCGGCCGAGACGATCTTGTCGTCGTTCTTCTTGTTGAAGATGAAGGTGGGCGTCGCCTCGATCTTCAGCGTCTGCTCGGCCTCGAGCCGCTCGCCGAGGATCGCGTTCTCCAGCCCCTGGTCGCCGAGGCAGGCGTCGATCTGGGCATCGGTCAGGCCGGCGAACTTGGCCTGCTGCTTCAGCGCGTCGATCGAGCCGACCCAGCCCTGCTGGACGTGAAACAGCGTGTCGACGATCGGGAAGAACCGGTCGGGCGGGGCACAGCGGGCCAGCATGGTGGCGCGCAGGCCCGGCTCGTGCAGGGGAAAATCGTGCAGCACGAAATAGACCTTGCCCTTTTCGATATAGTCGGCCTGCAGCTTGGGCAGGGTCTCGACCACGAAGGCGGCGCAATGCGGGCAGTCGAGCGAATAATATTCGTCGATGCGGACCGGGGCCTTGGGATTGCCCAGTGCGTGTTCTTGCATCCTGGGGTCGGCGGGCATGTCGGCGCGCGCCGCCGGAACCGTACCTGCCAAGGCGGCTGCGAAGAACAAGGCTGAAATGATGCGAAGCATATCCGTCCCTCTCACGGTCCCGGACCGACTCCAACGGGCGGCGGCCGGATCAGGCCCGGACGATACCGATCAGAGGCAGGAATGCAAGGCGATCCCGCGAGGGAAAGCGGAAGATCAGACGAAGGCGCCGACCCCGTGCTCTTGCGACAGCAGCAGCACATGGGCGGTCGCGGACACGGCGACGATGCCGTCGGAGCGTATCGCCTCCCCCTCCAGGGTGACGATATCGCCCTTGAGCGACAGCTTGGGCATGCGGCCGGTCATCGTCCAGCGCATATTGACCAGGTCGTCGAGACGAACCGGCGCCTGGAATCTGAACGAGAAATCGAGACCGACATTCACGCCCTTGTCAGCGAAATGCCCGGCGACCATGCCGCTCAACAACGCCGTCACATGGGCGCCTGAGGCGATGATGCCGCGGAACCGGGTCTTCGCTGCATAGGCTGCATCGTGATGCAGCGGGTTCGTGTCGCCCGTCAAAAGCGCGAAGGACGAAATGCTGTGCGCATCGAAGCGGACCTGCTTCGAGAATGTGTCTCCCACCGTCATCGCGGCACTTCTGTCCCTGGGTTTTGCACCCTTCCATGGAATGACCACTGAAGAGAGCGCTGTCGTACCACCCGCCATCTCACTACCCTTGGTGACTCGTTAAGCCCGCGCCGGTCTTGCGAAATTGCGCTTTTGACCGCCGTCGCTCTGCCTTTGCAAAGCGGATCCCCCCTTGTTTAAACGGCTGTTTCGTTTGGCCTTTGCATTTTTTTACTTTGTAATCAGACTTATGGTTTTCAAAAATAATGACAAATTTTAAATTTCTTTTATCCGTATCCCGCGCATTTCCCTGGCGGGAACTTTGCCTGGGCGACAGGGCCCGCCCGCCGGTTCGCCCTTGAATTGCCACCTTCGCCGCCGATAGATAACGCATGCGCCCGATCCACGTTATTCCCGCCCTCGCCCTGCTTGCCATCGTTGCGCCGATCAGTGCGCAGGCTCAGGCGACGAAGCCCGCGGCCGCCGCTCCCGCGCCGACGCAGGCCGCCGACCTTCAGGGAATCGAGAATTATTTGAATGGGTTGACGACTGCGCAGGCCGATTTCACCTTCGCTGCACCCGACGGCACCGTGTCGCACGGCGTGTTCTATCTGAGCCGCCCGGCAAAGCTGCGCTTCGAATATGCCGAGCCCAAGGGCAACCTGCTGATCGCCGACGGCGACTATGTGATCTATTACGACGCACAGCAGAAAGAGGCGTCGAACCTGCCGATCAGCTCAACCCCGCTCGATTTCCTGCTGCGCCAGAAAGTGTCGCTGACTGACGGCGTCAAGGTGACGGCATTCGAGCACAACGCCGGCGCGATCCGTGCCACCCTGGTCCGTTCGAAGAGCGAGGGCGACGGATCGGTCACCATCGCGTTCGGCGACAACCCGATGGAACTCAGGGGCTGGCGCCTGGTCGACGGCCAGCGTCAGACGACCGATGTCAGCTTCTCGAACTGGACGTTCGGCATGTCACTGGATCCTGCCCTGTTCCACTTCGTCGACCCGAACCGCAAGGGCAAGCGCGGACGATAAGAATTTTAGCCACAGATTACACAGATTAACGCAGATAAGATTTTCTGCCGCTTTTGGTGGCTTGGAGCCGCGCAGCGAAAAATCTTAATCCGATTTCATCTGTGCAATCTGTGGCTAAATTCTTCTAAACTGCGATCACGCGGTCGAGCTTTCCCAGCCTTTCGATGAATCCGTCGAACAGTGCCGCATCGCGGACATAGAACATCAGCGGGAAATCGAATTCGGTGACGCCGGCCGCCACCGCAAGCGGCAGCTTCTCGATAGTGCGGTCGATGCAGGGATTGCCGGCGTCGTCCACCGTCAGCGGCGGGGCGGCGCGGACCGGTATCGTGCGTTCGATGCCGAACCGGTCCTTGAGCGCGGTCTCCAGCACGGCGCGGCCATCGGCGATGAACTGGGTGTCGGGGTGGATGCAGGACCAGCCGGCGTCGGGGAATTCGGCGAAGAAGCGGGCATTGGCCGGGACCGGCGCCAGGCCGAACCACAGCCTGAGCGGCGAATCCGCCTTCGGTCCGGCCAAGCCGGGTGAGCACCAGATATTCTCGAAGCTGAAATGCGGCGACCGGAACGAAGCCGGCTGCTCGTGCCACAGATCGCGGCAGGCGCGCATCTGGTCGAACAGAAAGCTGGAGCGGCCGGCGAAGGACTGGCCGCTCGCCTCATATTCCTGCTTCTGCCAACCGGTGCCGACGCCGAGCTGGAAGCGCCCGTTCGACAGGCCGTAGAGCGTCGCCGCCTGTTTCGCCAGCAAGACCGGTGGACGCAAGGGCGCGATCAGCACGTTGGTGATCAGGTCGACCGATTTGGTCGCACCGGCCGCCAGCGCCAGCACCGTCATCGGCTCCGGCCAGCTCTCGGATGGATCGACCTCCCAGCCGCCCCAGGGATAGACGGCGCCTTTGCCGAACACGACATGGTCCGGCATGACGATACCGTCGATACCGGCATCCTCCATGGCGCGCGCCTTGTCGGCATAGACGCCGAGATCGCCGCCGAACAGGCGGTCCAGGGTCAGGATATTGACGTTGATCGTGATCCGGCGATCCATCGCGGAGCTCCTAGGCAAGGCGGGCCGCAGCCTCACGGGCGCGGACGGCATAGTCGGCGCGGGTCCGGTCGGCGGCGATGTTGGAGAGGCAGAACCACAGCTCGAAAGTCGCGCGGTCGCGGTAGGCTTCGAGGCCGGCGCGGTCGAACAGATAGTCGCGCAAGTTGGTG
>CAZNNJ010000234.1:0-7825 GCA_964574305.1 uncultured Rhodospirillales bacterium
CAGATGCCGGGCCGGCTCTGCGGCGAGACCCTCGACGCCGACGGCCGGCGCGGCTGGGTGCTGACGCTCTCGACCCGCGAGCAGCATATCCGCCGCGAGAAAGCGACCAGCAATATCTGCACCAACAGCGGCCTCTGCGCGCTCGCCTTCACCATCCACCTGTCGCTGCTGGGCGAGGCTGGGCTGACACGGCTGGCGCGCCTCAACCATGCCACCGCCGCCACGCTGGCCGACCGGCTGGCGAAGGTGCCAGGGGTCGAGGTCGTCAATGACAGCTTCTTCAACGAATTCACCGTGCGCCTTCCCAAACCGGCGGCTGGGGTCGTAGAGGCGCTGGCCGAGCGGAAGATCCTGGGCGGCGTCCCTGTCTCCCGCCTGATCGCCGGCAAGCCGGAGCTGGACAATCTGCTGCTGGTCGCGGCGACCGAGACGACCACGCAAGACCATATCGACGCCCTGGCGGCGGCGCTCGAGGAGATCCTCTGATGGCGATGAACAGCACCGGCCGCGGCGACACAAGGCCCCAGGCCGACACCGCCGGCGGCGATACCGCCACCTTTACCGGCAATCGCGGGCTGCAGATCGAGGAAGCGCTGATCTTCGAGCAGGGCCAGCCCGGCCGCACCGCCGTCGACCTGCCCGAGCCGCCAGCCACGGCGCTGCGCATCGGCAAGGTCAAGGCCCGCGGCGAGATCGGCCTGCCCGGCCTGTCGGAACCGCAGGTGATCCGCCACTATACGCGGCTCAGCCAGAAGAACTTCGCCATCGATGCCGGCTTCTATCCGCTCGGCTCTTGCACGATGAAGCACAATCCGCGGCTGAACGAGGCGATGGCCCGCCTGCCCGGCTTTGCCGACATCCATCCGCTGCAGCCGATCTCGACCGTGCAGGGCGCGCTGGAGGCGATCGACAGCCTGGCCGAGTGGCTGCTGAAGCTGACCGGCATGGCGGCCGTGGCGATGTCGCCCGGCGCCGGCGCCCATGGCGAGCAGTGCGGCATGATTGCCATCGCCGCGGCGCTGGAGGCGCGGGGCGACAAGCGCAGCCGCGTGCTGGTCCCGGAATCGGCACACGGCACCAACCCGGCGACCGCCGCCGCGCTGGGCTATACCGTCGATGCCATTCCGGCGACTGCCGACGGCCGCGTCGATCTGGAGGCTCTGAAGGCCAAGCTCGGCCCCGATGTGGCCGCGATCATGCTGACCAATCCCAACACGTGTGGCCTGTTCGAGCGCGACATTGTCGAGATCGCCCGGCTGGTCCACGAGGCCGGGGCCCTGTTCTATTGCGACGGGGCGAATTTCAACGCCATCGTCGGCCGCGTACGGCCAGCCGATCTCGGCATCGACGCGATGCATATCAACCTGCACAAGACCTTCTCCACCCCGCATGGCGGCGGTGGTCCCGGCGCCGGGCCGGTGGTGCTGTCCGAAGCCCTGGCGCCTTATGCTCCGGCTAGCGCGGTCGTGCGCGACGGCGATGGCTTCCGGCTGGTCGAACATCCCGAGGGCACGAGTTTCGGCCGGATGAAGGCCTTCGCCGGGCAGATGGGTATGTTCACCCGCGCACTGACCTATATCCTCAGCCACGGCGCCGACGGCCTGCTGCAGGCGTCGGGCGACGCGGTGCTGAACGCCAATTACATCCTGGCCTCACTCAAGGACGTGATGAGCCCGGCCTTCGACGGCCCCTGCATGCATGAGGCGCTGTTCGACGACGAGTTCCTGAAGGGAACAGGCGTCACCACGCTCGACTTCGCCAAGGCGATGCTCGACGAGGGCTACCACCCGATGACGGTCTATTTCCCCCTCGTCGTCCACGGCGCAATGCTGATCGAGCCGACGGAAAGCGAGCCCAAGGAATCGCTGGACCTGTTCATCGCCACGCTGCGGAGCCTGTCGGAGCGGGCGAAGGCCGGCGACGCCGACCATTTCACCGGCGCCCCGCGGCTGGCGCCGCGCCGCCGGCTGGATGAGACGGCGGCGGCGAGGAAGCCTGTCCTGCGGTGGCGACCGACCGAGATGCTGGACGAGGCGGCGGAATAGCAAAGTAGGGTGGATGAGCGCAGCGTAATCCACCAACAGCTCCAACCATTATTACAGCAGGCCACGCTTTGCGTGGCTGGCGGATTACGCTGCGCTCATCCGGCCTACGCGGCGAGCAGCGAGGCCAGTATCGCGTTCAGTCGCTGCAACCCGGCAGGTGTCGCGCTCAGTCGCTCGTCGTCCAGAGCCAGGAACCCGGCATCGATCAGCCGTTCCAGCCGCCGCTCATCCAGCAGTTCGCCGACATCCGCCCCCAGCTCGTCACGCAGCCGGTCACGGGAAACGCCTTCCGTCAGGCGCAGGCCCATCATCAGGAGTTCGTCGCGGCGTTCGGCCATGCCGACCGGCTCGTCGGGGTGGGCGCCGTGGCCGCTAGCGGCAACGCGGTCGAGCCAGATTTCGGGGGCGCGGTGGGCGCGGGTGGCGATTTTCTGCCCGTCGATGGTCAGGCGGCCATGGGCGCCGGGGCCGATGCCGGCATAGTCGCCATAGCGCCAATAGGTCAGGTTGTGGCGGGACTCCGCGCCCGGGCGGGCGTGGTTGGAGATTTCGTAGGCAGGCAGGCCTGCGGCGGCCAGCATCTCCTGCGTCGCTTCGTAGAGCACGGCCTGGGTGTCCTCGTCCGGCATGCCGAGCTCACCGCGCGCCGCCAGGGTGGCGAAGCGCGTGCCCTCCTCGATCGTCAGCTGGTAGACCGACAGATGCTCGGTGCCTTCTTCCACGGCCCGCGCCAGCTCGGCCTGCCAGGCAGCGAGCGTCTGGCCGGGTCTTGCATAGATCAGGTCGAACGAGGTGCGGGCGAAATGCCTTTTGGCGACCTGGAGCGCATCCAGCGCCTCGCCGGCATTGTGGCGACGGCCGAGAAACGACAGCGAGGCATCATCCAGCGCCTGGATGCCGAGCGACACCCGGTTGACCCCCGCGGCAGCCAGATCGGCGAAACGATCGGCCTCGACCGAGCTGGGGTTGGCTTCCAGCGTGATTTCGGCATTTGGCGCCACCGTCCAGCGCCGGGCGACCTGATCGATCACCGCGGCGGCGGTCTTGGGCTGCATCAGTGAGGGCGTGCCGCCGCCGAAGAAGATCGAGGTTACGGTGCGGCCCGGTGTGCGGCCGGCATAGTGGTCCAACTCGGCCAGCAAGGCAGTCCGCCAGCGGTCGTGGTCGACGCTGTCGCGGACGTGCGAATTGAAGTCGCAATAGGGGCATTTCGACAGGCAGAACGGCCAGTGGACGTAGATGCCGAAGCCGGGGCTCAGTTCTTGGCGAAGCACCGCGCCACCAATTGCGCGAAGGCATCGGCTCGGTGGCTGATGCTGTGTTTTTCGTGCGGGTCCATCTCGGCGAATGTGATGTCGCGCCCCTCGGCGATAAAGATCGGGTCGTAGCCGAACCCTTTCTCCCCGCGCCCCGGGAAGACCAGCCGGCCATGGATGCGGCCCTCGACCGACTCCGTGAGCCCATCCGGCCAGGCCAGGGTCAGCGCGCAGACGAAATAGGCGGCAGGATCGCGGTCGCCCAGCTCGGTCTCGACCCGCCGCATGGCAACAGAAAAATCCTTGTCCGGCCCGGCCCAGCGGGCGGAATAGATGCCGGGCGCGCCGCCCAGGGCCGGCACGACCAGACCGGAATCGTCGGCCAGGGCCGGCTGGCCGCTCAAGGCCGCGGCAGCGCGGGCCTTGAGCTCGGCATTGCCGATGAAGCTCGTCTCGGTCTCCTCCGGCTCGGCCAGGTTCAGATCGCCGGCGCTGGGGAAATAGGCGACATAGGCGCCGAGCAGCTCGGCGATCTCGCGCACCTTGCCCTTGTTGTGGCTGGCGATGACCAGCGTGTCGCCGGTGAATTGCCGAGCCATCAGAGGCCGAGCACCTTGTTCTGATGCTGGGTCAGCTCATCGATGCCCTTGCGCGCGAGCCGCAGCAGCTCGTCGAACTCGCCCTCCTGGAACGCGTCCTGCTCGGCCGTGGCCTGGATCTCGACGATGCCGCCGGTGCCGGTCAGCACGAAGTTGGAATCGGTCTGGCAGGCCGAATCCTCGGCATAGTCCAGGTCCAGCACCGGCATGCCTTCCCAGATGCCGCAGGAGATCGCGGCGATCGAGCTTTTCAGCGGGACCCTCTCCAGCGCGCCCAGCTTCACCATGCTGTCGAAGGCGAGATAGAGCGCGACGTAGCTGCCGGTGATGGCGGCGGTGCGGGTGCCGCCGTCGGCCTGAATGACGTCGCAATCGATCTTGATCTGCCGCTCGCCCATCGCGGCGCGGTCGGTGACGGCGCGCAGCGCGCGGCCGATCAAGCGCTGGATTTCCTGCGTCCGCCCGCTCTGCTTGCCGCGCGCCGCCTCACGGTCGGTGCGGCTGTGGGTCGAGCGCGGCAGCATGCCGTATTCGGCAGTGACCCAGCCCAGCCCCTGGCCCTTCAGCCAGCGCGGCGTGCCGGGATCGACCGAGGCGGTGCACAGCACATGCGTGTCGCCGAACTTTGCCAGGCACGACCCCTCGGCATATTTGGAAACACCGGTCTCCAGACGGATATCGCGAAGCTGGTCGAAGGCGCGGCCGGACGGGCGCTCAATCATTTTTCTACTCTGTGTCGGTGGAATCGCGGCGACCCTAGTCTTGGGCGGCGTTCGGGTCCAGCCCATCCGTTGAAAAGCGCGCCGAGGGCCACTAGCTTTTCTGCCCGAACTGTTATGATGTCTGCCATGTCACCGGACCTCAACAAACGCGCCCGCGACGTCCTGCGCCTGATCGTCGATGCCTATGTAGAGACCGGCGAGCCGGTCGGCTCCCGCGCGATCTCACGCAAGCTGGGTATGAATCTGTCGCCGGCGACCATCCGCAACGTCATGGCCGACCTGGAAGAGTTCGGGCTGCTGCACGCGCCCCACACCTCCGCCGGCCGGCTGCCGACCGAGGCTGGCTTGCGCCTGTTCGTCCATGGCCTGCTGCAGGTCGGCCACCTGTCCGACGACGAACGCGATACGATCAACGGCCGCGCCTCCGCCGCCGGCCGGTCGTTGCAGGAGGTGCTGGGTGAGGCGACCGCTGTCCTGTCGGGCCTTTCAGGCTGCACCGGCCTCGTCGTCGCGCCCAAGACCGACAAGCCGCTGAAACATCTGGAATTCGTGGCGCTCGGCCCCGGCCGCACGCTGATCGTCATGGTGACCGAGGACGGGGCGGTCGAGAACCGGGTGATCGAAACGCCGCTCGGCATCCCCGCGGCATCTCTGGTGATGGCATCCAACTATCTCTCGGCCCGGCTGATCGGCCGCACGATCGAAGAGGGCCGCGCCGCCATCCTGGCGGAAATCGAAAGCGCGCGGTCGCAGCTGGACGCGCTGACCGCCAGCCTGGTCGAGGCCGGGCTCGCCATCCGGTCGATCGGCACCGACCAGCTGATCGTGCGCGGCCAAGGCAATCTGCTGGAGGATGTCGGCAATCGCGCCGACGTGGCCCGAATCCGCGCCCTGTTCGAGGCGCTGGAGACCAAGGACACGATGCTGAAACTGCTCGAAGCCGCCAACCGCGCCGAAGGCGTGCAGATTTTTATCGGTTCGGAAAACGAAATGTTCGCCCATGCGGGCTGTTCGATGATCATCACTCCCTATATGAACAGCCGCGAGCAGGTGGTGGGCGCGATCGGCGTGATCGGCCCGACCCGGCTGAACTATGCCCGCATCATTCCGATGGTCGACTACACCGCCAAGGTGATCAGCCGGCTCTTGGGATGAGGGACCTGATCTTATTGGAACAGAAGAATGAGTAATCCTGACAAGAAAGCCCCCTATTTCGACACACAGCCTGAGCGCCCGGACACCCAGCAGACCGACACAGGGACGTCGCACAGCCCCGAATCGGCCGGTCGGAAGCCGCGCGAAACCGCCGCAGCCGAGCAAGAGCCGCCCGACGCCGCGCCGGCGCCTCAGCCGTCCGCCGACGAGCGGATCGCCAAGCTGGAGTCCGACCTGGCAGAGGCGCGCGACCGCATGCTGCGCGCGCTGGCCGAGACCGAGAATGTGCGCCGCCGGCTGGAGCGCGAGCGCGAGGATACTGCCCGCTATGCCATCTCCCGGTTCGCGGGCGACATTCTGACCGTGGCCGACAATCTGCGCCGGGCGCTGGACGCGGTTCCGGCCGCGGCGGTCGAGAAGGATGAGTTCCTGGCCAAGCTGGTCGACGGTGTCGGCGCGACCGAGAAGAACCTCCTCCAGGTCCTGGAGAAGAACGGCGTCAAGAAGCTGAACCCGGCGGGCCAGAAATTCGACCCCAATTTCCACGAGGTCCTGTTCGAGCTCGAGGCGCCGGACCAGCCAGCCGGGACGGTCGTCCAGGTGCTGGAAGCCGGCTATACGATCGGGGACCGGCTGCTGCGTCCGGCGCGCGTCGCGGCGGCCAAAGGCGGCCCTGCCGGCTGAGTCGCAACCTGCGCAAAACTGCGTCGGACAGGTTGCAGCACGGATGTATGGCCCCTATATCAGCCGGTAGCCAAAGCTGGCGGATATTCGCCAGAAAACCCCAGGGGATCAGGGCTTGGTGCCGCCATGCGTGGGCCGGCCGGATGATCCGCCGCAAATGAGGAAGAGACATGAGTAAAGTTATCGGTATCGATCTCGGCACCACCAACTCCTGCGTCGCCGTCATGGAAGGCAGCCAGGCCAAGGTGATCGAAAACGCCGAGGGTCAGCGCACCACCCCGTCGATGGTGGCATTCACGCCTTCGGGCGAACGGCTGGTCGGTCAGGCGGCGAAGCGCCAGGCCGTGACCAACCCGGAAAACACCCTGTTCGCGATCAAGCGGCTGGTCGGCCGCCGGTTCGACGACCCGGTCGTTCAGCAGAATTCGAAGAACGTCCCCTACAAGCTGGTCAAGGGCGACAATGGCGACGCCTGGGTCGAGTCCCAGAGCAAGAAATACGCGCCGTCGCAGATCAGCGCCTTCATTCTGCAGAAGATGAAGGAAACCGCCGAGGCCTATCTCGGCGAAACCGTGACCCAGGCGGTCATCACCGTTCCCGCCTATTTCAATGACAGCCAGCGCCAGGCGACCAAGGATGCCGGCAAGATCGCCGGGCTGGAGGTTCTGCGCATCATCAACGAGCCGACGGCCGCGGCGCTTGCCTATGGCTTGGAGCGCAAGGGCACCGGCACGATCGCCGTCTATGACCTGGGCGGCGGCACGTTCGATATCTCGATCCTGGAGATCGGCGACGGCGTGTTCGAGGTGAAGTCGACCAACGGCGACACCTTCCTGGGCGGCGAGGACTTCGACCACCGGATCATCGATTTCCTGGCGGACGAGTTCAAGAAGGACCAGGGCATCGACCTGCGCGGCGACCGGCTGGCACTGCAGCGGCTGAAGGAAGCCGCCGAGAAGGCCAAGATCGAGCTGTCGTCCTCCTCGCAGACCGACGTCAACCTGCCGTTCATCACGGCGGATCAGACCGGCCCCAAGCACCTCAACATCACGCTGACCCGCGCCAAGCTGGAGCAGCTGGTGGACGACCTGGTGCAGCGGACGATCGAGCCGTGCCGCAAGGCGCTGGCCGATGCCGGGGTGAAGGCGAGCGACATCAACGAGGTGGTCCTGGTCGGCGGCATGACCCGCATGCCCAAGATCATCGAGACGGTGAAGAGCTTTTTCGGCCGTGAGCCGCATCGCGGCGTCAACCCCGACGAGGTCGTCGCCATCGGCGCGGCCATCCAGGGCGGCGTGCTGAAGGGCGAGGTCAAGGACGTCCTGCTGCTCGACGTCACCCCGCTGTCGCTCGGCATCGAGACG
>CAZNNJ010000235.1:0-7825 GCA_964574305.1 uncultured Rhodospirillales bacterium
AAGAAGGGGAAAATGGGAAATGGGAAATCCGGCGTCAGAATTAAATTACCGCGCAACTTCAAATAGCGAGTGACCCCTTCACGTAAAGATAGCGGCCGACGTCGTCGTAGGTCAGCGGGTTGGTGTTGGTGTTGCCGTCGATCACCAGCGGTGGCTTGCGGTCGAGCAGATTGTCGATCCCGAATGTGATCGCCGCCTTGCCGAAGCGGTATTGCGCGAAGATGTCGTGGTAGTAGACGTCGGAAACCCGGGTGAAGGCCTGAACGCCGGAATCCGCCCCCAGCACCTTGGCGCCGCCGATCAGCCGCACGTCGTAGCCAACCGACCAGGCGTCCTGGGAATAGACGGTCTCCAGCCGTGCCCGAAGATGCGTATAGCTGCCGTGCAGGCCGTCATTGGGGCCGAGCGTTCCGGCGAAATGCTGGAACTGCGTGCCCGGCGCGTCCTGCTGATCGAAGTGGAGCAGATAGGTGGCGCTCCAGTCGATTTCCAGCGTGCCGGGCAGCGGCAGGCCGAAGCCGGCGGCGGGGGCCTCGTATTGTAGGGCGAGGTCGATGCCGTCGGTCTTGATCGCGCCGATATTGGACCGCGGCGCATAGAGATAGGTGATCTGGCCGGTCGCCGGATCACGCGAAACCGAGGCGCAGGCGGGGCTGCGCAGACCGGGGCTGGCATAGCACTGCATCAGGATATAGTCGGGCAGCCCGTCCTGCTCGATCGCCTTCTCGAGGTCGATCTTGTAATAGTCGGCGGAGATGGTAAGGCCCGGAATCCAGTGCGGCTTGACCACGGTGCCGAGCGACCATTCGCGGGCGGTCTCGGGCTGAAGCTTCGGATTTCCGCCCTGCGTCGCGGCCGCGCCCTGCGAGACGAAGCCCGGACCTGCGCCGGCGGCGGTGCAGTTGGCGTCGATCGCGCTGCCCGGCCTCCTCAGGCCGGTCGCGGCGTCGCACGGGTCGGTCACGGTGATCTGGTTGACGTCCTGCCCCTGGAACAGCTCGCTGATCGCCGGCGCGCGGAACGCCGAGGAGCGGCCGACCCTGAAGCGCACATCCTCGACCGGCTGGTAGTCTAGCCCGAACTTGTATGTCGTCGCGTCGCCGAACAGGCTGTAGTCGGAATAGCGGAACGCCCCTTCGAGGGCGAGGCGGCGGGCGAGCGGCATACCCTCCAGCACCGGCACGGTCAGCTCGCCATACAATTCCCAGGCATCGTAATGCCCTGCCGTCGCCAGCGCCTGGTCATAGCTGCTGTCGCCGTTCTGCACGACCGCGCTGGGCGTGTTGAAGCCGGACTGGTAGCGCTGCTCGGCCCCCAGCGCGAAGCCGGCGGGACCGGCCGGCAGCGTCACCAGATCGCCCGTGATCGAGGCGGCGAAGACCCGCTGGTTGTACCCGGCATGATCGACGTCATTGTAGCGGATATAGTCGACGCCCTTCGGGGATATGCCGCCCGGCCCGAAATAGTCGATATGGAAACAGCCCGGCTGGTCGATGCACCCGCCGGGCGTGATCGTGTTCGCCACGTTGTCCAGATTGGCGACGTTCAGCCGGTTGATCGTCGTCTCGCTCTGGCCGAAGCTGTAATAGGCCTGCCAGTGAAAGCGGTCGAGCAGCGTTCCCTCCAGCCCGCCGACGAGCTGGAAGGTCGACGCATCGATGAGCGCCTTCTGGTCGCCGAATTCGGTCAGGCTGCGGCTGAACGCGGCGTCCTGGCCGAACGGGTTGAAGGGCGGCCGCGTCGGGCTGGCGCCGGCCGGGATCACGAATCCGCTATCGAACGCGTCGCTCTGGTAATTGGCGTCGAGCCTCGACGGTGGGAGCTGGTAGGCGGTTTCGCGGCGCGAGAAGATCGCCTGGACGAAAACCGCGACGTCGTCCGCCAGGTCATAGCGGGCGCTCGAATGGACAGCGAATTTCTCCAGCCCGCTCACCAGGTCCTGGTCCCGGCTGAAATCGTAATTGTCGGTCGCCGGATTATAGGCGCGGTAGCGGTGCGGCCCGGTCAGCAGCACCTGCCCGCCATCGGGCAGCGTCACGCCCGGCTCGGCCGCCTGGGCCACGCCGCCCGCCGGAAATTCCAGCCCGCGGGTGGCGGCGATGCCGCCGCCGGGCTGATGGACGGCGGACTGGTACGGGTCCCCGGCCCAGGACCGGTCGCGCTGATGGACCGGCGCCCGGTTCAGATAATCGATGCCGAGGGTCACGTTGCCCTCTTCGAAGTTCCAGCCATAGGTCGCGGCGAAATGCCCGGTGAGCGAATCGCCGGCGCTGGCCCCGCCGACATCGCCGGTCAGCGCCAGGCCGTCGAGGTCCTTCTTCAGAATGATGTTCACGACGCCGGCCACGGCATCGGAGCCGTAGACCGGCGAGGCGCCGTCGCGCAGCACCTCGATGCGGTCCACCATCGCGACCGGGATGTTGTTGAGGTCGACGCCCTCGGAATCGAGGTTGCCACTCTCGACGAACCGGCGCCCATCGACCAGCACGAGGGTTCTGGGCACGCCGAGATTGCGCAGGTCGATGAAATCGTTGCCGTTGCCGGCCTGGCCGTTGGTCGCCGTGGCCTGGGCGGCATTGACACCCTGGGAGCCGATCGACGGCAGCTTGCGCAGAAGGTCGCCGACCGTCGCCGCATGGGACCGCTGAATTTCTTCGCCCGAAATGATCGTCAGAGGATGGTCGTTGGCCGCGTCGGAACTGCGAATCCGCGTGCCGGTCACCTCGATGGTCTCGATCGTGTTGGCGCCCTGGTCGGCAGCGGCATCGGGCGCGGATTGAGCGAGGGATGCCTGCGGCAACAACAGAAGACCCAACGCCGCACCGGCGTAAAAATATAAAGTACGCATTATTACATCATCCAGATAAACTGGATGATGTCCTACAGATAGTTTACGACAATATAATTACAGGCAGGTCAATATTATTGGCAGGGAAATATTCCCTATGAATTCGGGATTATTTCCCGAATTCAATTGCGGCGGTAGTTTCCTATTTCATAATCCGGAATGGCGGATCACCCGCTCAGACCCTTGCTTCGATATCGCCGCCCTCCCCAACATATGTCCAGGAAAGCTAAAGCAGAACCTCGGTCCCCTTGCGCTTGATCACGTTCAAGAGGGCCAGCGCGGGCCCCGATGCCGCTGCCTCGCCGCGTTCGAGTTTCGATATGTATCCTGGGCTCGTATGCAGATGCCGCGCGAATACCCCCTGGCTCATATGGGCCCGTTCGCGGAGCTCCCGGATTTCGTTGCCTGAGATCGGCCGGTCCGTCGGCAAGGCGTCCGGCCCCAGGCCCCGAACCCCGCCGCCCGTGTCCACCACAGGATACGGGGCGCCGACGCATGTCTGCGTCGCTGGAACCAATGCGCCTCCCCCTCAAGGGGGGAGGCGCAGAGAATCGTCGCTTGCAGCTTGGCTTTTACGAGCATCCGTGGGCAAATCTGGCCTTGCTGAAGGAAACCGACTATGACCGCGACCGAAACCATCCAGCCGGAAACCCGCCTTTTCACCGAGGTCGCCTTTCCCGTCATCCCGGCCTCCATTGCTGAAAAATGGCAGGTGATCGTCGACACGCTGGCGGAGCTGACGCGGGTGCCTGCCGGGCTGATCATGCGGATCAGGGACGACAATCTCGAGGTCATGATCTCCAGCAAGACGGCAGGAAACCCTTATCACCCCGGCGAAAGCGAGTGTTATCTCGGGTCCGGCCTCTATTGCGAGACCGTGATCCGGACGCGGGCGGAGTTGATCGTTCCCAATGCGCTCGAGGACGAGGATTGGAAGGACAATCCCGATGTGCCGCGGGGCATGATCGCCTATTTCGGGCTGCCGATCCTGTGGCCGGACAAGACGCCGTTCGGCACGATCTGCATCCTCGACAAGGCGCGCAACGGCTACCAGGACGTCTATCGGCGTCTCATGCAGCAGTTTCGCGACATTCTCGAACACCATCTGCAGCTGCTCTATACCGACTCGGAGCGTCAACGCGCCTTTGCCCTCCGCCAGGAACGCCAGGAAACTGCGCTGCGCCTGAGCGAGGAGCGCCTTCAGTCGCTTCGCGGCGATCTCGCGCGCGCTTCCCGCCTATCGTCCATCGGGCAGCTTGCCGGGTCCATCATTCACGAGGTCAACCAGCCGCTGACGGCGATCGTGACGAACGCACATGCCTGCCTTCGCTGGCTGGCCCGCGATACGCCGAATCTGGGCGAAGCCCGGGACGCCGTCGCGCAGATTCTGGAGTCCGGCAAGCGTGCCACCGATATCGTCACGGGGTTGAGGGCGTTGGCCCGGAGGGCGCCAGGCGGAACGGCGGAGATCGACATTCACGAGGCGGTCCAGGAGGTGCTGGAGCTACTCAAGAGCGACTTCGCGCGCGACGGCGTCGCGCTGACCGCGGATTTGCGGCCGGGCAGCGCCTTCGTCATGGGTGACAAAGTCCAGCTCCAGCAAGTCTTGCATAATCTTCTGCGCAACGGGCTCGATGCCATGGCCAAGACGTCCCATCGCGGGCGAAGGATCGAGGTCGCGGTCGACCGGATGCAGCCGGGCCGGATTCAGGTGTCGGTCCAGGACAATGGCTGCGGCATAGACCCACCCGACATGCAGAAGCTGTTCGACCCGCTCTACACCACCAAGGCCGAGGGCATGGGGATGGGGCTGTCGATCTGCCGCTCGATCGTCGAGGCCCATGGCGGGCGCCTCTGGCCGGAGCCCGCCTTCCCTTACGGCACGGTCTTCCGTTTCACCCTGCCCGAGGCCGATTCCGAGCACGCAGCGGCGCGGAGTTGAACCAGCGCGCATCGTGACGCCGCCTGCCGCGCACGGGCACTGAAGGCGCGCCGATTCCCGTTAGACCGGGCAAACCGGGTGTGGAATCCTCCCGTCAAAGAACGAAAGCAGGCGGGAGGACGGAACAGCATGGTTGCCACATCGATGACCGGCGCGCGGCCGGGCCGGCACGCATTCTATGTCGGGATGGCCGGGCTGTTCGTGGTGATGGCGTTCGGGGGGTTCATCCCCACCTATTGGGCGCGCATCTCCGCCCCCGGTTTCCATGCCAACCCGATCGTCCACATACACGGCGCGCTGTTCTTCACCTGGACGCTCTATTTCTTCGCGCAGACCGCGCTGGTCGCCATCGGCAGGACGCCGAACCACCGAGGCTGGGGATTGGCGGGCATTTCGCTGGGCACGCTGATGGCGGTGTCGATCGTGCTGGCGACGATCAATTCGATGGTCACCGGCCAGGCCGCCGGCTTTGCCACCCAGGCGCGGGAATTCGCCATCGTGCCGCTGGCGGCGCTGCCGCTGTTCGTCGGTTTCTTCGCCGCCGCGATCGCCAATGTGAAGCGGCCCGAAACGCACAAGCGCTTCATGCTGATGACCATGATCCCGCTGATGCATGCGGCGATGTTCCGGCTCTATCAGGTCTATTTCGCCCCGCCGGGCCCGCCCGGGCCGCCAGCGGCCTCTGCCCAGGTGCCGCCCGGCCTGTTCGTCGACCTGCTGATCCTCGCGGCCATGGCCTATGACTGGCGGACGCGCGGCCGGTCGCACCGCGTCTATTGGATCTGCCTGCCGCTCGCTGTCGGCGAACAGCTGATTTCGACCGCCGCCGGCCCCAGCCAGGCCTGGCAGTCGTTCGCCGCCTGGGTGCAGTCGCTCGCCGGATAGCGGAAAGCTCAGCCTCGCGGCGTCAGCCGCACACGCAAGGTCTGCGGTCCATTCGCCCAAACCACCGGGTTGGGATCATGCGCGTGACCGGGCGGAAAGCCGAGCGCCGCGACCCGGTCCAGCAGCACCTCGGCGGCGATGCGCGCCTCGAGCCGCGCCAGCCCCGCGGCGGGGCAGATATGGGGGCCGGCGCCGAAGGCAAGGTGGGCGCGCGCTTTTTCGCGATCGGGGCGCAGCGTGTCGGGTTCGGCCCATACAAGCGCGTCGCGATTGGCCGAGGCGATGCTGAACAGGACCCGCTGCCCGGGTTCGACCGCCACCCCGTCCAGCGTGATGCCGGCGACGCAATTGCGCGCCAGCATCTGGACCGGCGAATCGATGCGCAGCACCTCCTCGATCGCCGCCGGGATCGCCGTGCGGTCCTGCTCCAGCGTGCGGAACAGCGCCGGGTCGCGCGTCATATACATGAGCAGGTTGCCGATGAGGTCGCGCGTGGTGCCGTTGCCGGCGACGACGAAGAACATCATCTGGGTCTGGATCGCGCGCACCGACAGCGGCGCCCCGTCCAGCGCGGCCCGCGTGAAGCGGGTGATCACGTCGTCGGGCGGATCGGCGCTGTCCAGACGCGCCGCGATATGGCCGCGCAGATACTCGGCGAAGTCCGGGTGAAGATCGACGAGCGCGGTATTGGCGCTCGTCGCCGCCCCCTGGCGGTCCAGGAGCTCGTCGGTCCAGCGTGCGAACCGGTCGACATCCGTCATCGGCAGGCCCAGCAGCCTGGCGATGACCGCGCTGGGCAGCGGCCGCGCCAGCCCTTCCATCAGGTCGACCTCGCCGCCCTGCGCGGCGGTCCGAACCACGCCATCCACCAGCCGCTCCGCCAAGTCGCGGATGAACGGCTCGTGCCGGGCGAAATCGGTCAGCGCCGACAGGAAGATGCGGCGCATCTCGCTGTGTTTCGGCTCGGGGATGCCGGCCAGGATGATATCCTCCGCCGGCAGCGCGCCGCTGTCGGAGAATGTGCCGGAGAAATGCTCGACCGCCCGTATGCCCTCGCTGTTGGCCTGGTGGCTGACGGCGAACAGCTCGCCGCCCGGCAGGCGGTGCATCGGGCAGGCGCCCCTCAGCTCGGCGAAGGCGGCATAGCGTTCGCCGGGGTTCCGGCTGAACAGATGTTCCGTGGCGGCTGGGAAAATCTCCGCGTCGTCGGCCATGGTGCGATATCCTCCCGGGGGCCGGATCTCAGGCCCGGCTTTCCGGGATGATACGCTGGGCGGGCGCGGCGTGGCGACTCAAGTTTCGCCTCAGGTTCCCGCGTCCCCCTTGTGGGGGCGGACGAGGACGGCCGCGATCGCCTCGAACGCCAGCGCCCGGGCCTCGTCGTGCAGGCTGACCCGGTCGAGGGCCTTCAACACGGCGTGCAGCGTGCGCGGGCTGGCGCCGGCCGGTCCCTCGCGGCCGAGCAGCACCAGGGCGCGCAGCGTGGTTTCGCCGACATGCTGCTGGGCGGCTGCACTCTCGATCTCCTTGAGGTCGTCCCGACCCGGCTCATCCGGTGCGGGGGCGGCATTGAAGGCGGACAGGATGGCGGCGATCCGTTCCTGCTGGGCCGGATCGAGCCGCGCCCGCTTCTCCCATGCGGCCAGTTCCCCGCCGCCCGGCGGCTTGAGCACGGCGCGATAGGGCCAGGCCGCATCGGCCCCCGACCGCTTCGCCAGATCGGCCCAGGGCGCCGCTTCCTTGGTGTCGGCGGCGGCATAAAGGACCGCTGCGAAACGCCCGGCCAGGGCGGCATCCGGCTTCACCGTGCGCAACGGCCCCGCCATCGCCGCGCCCACCCCGTCGACCGTTCCATCGGGCGACAGCAGCCCCTGCTCCGCGAAGGCCAGCTTCCGACCCGGATCGGGGGAATGCTCGATCGCCTGGAACAGGGCGGCGGCCTGCTCGCCGGAGGCAGGCGGCTTCCCGCCGGGCGCCTGGCCGCGACCCGGCGCCGATCGCAAAATCCTGGCATAGGCATCGCCCCCCAGCGCGCTCGCCCGGGCCGCGGCGAAAGCGGCATCCAGCCGCCGCGCCGGCGGCACTTTCGGGTCGTTCGCGACGGCGGCGAGATAGGCGATCCGCGTACCCGCAGGCTCGCCCGCGGGTGG
>CAZNNJ010000236.1:0-7792 GCA_964574305.1 uncultured Rhodospirillales bacterium
CGGCGCCGAGATCGGCGGCGCGTTCGGCGGCGAGAAGGAGACCGGCGGCGGCCGCGAGTCCGGCTCGGACAGCTGGAAGGCCTATATGCGCCGCGTCACCACGACGGTGAATTACGGCAAGGATCTGCCGCTAGCCCAGGGCGTCGAGTTCCCGGTCGATTGAGAGGCGCAATCCGGCGCTCGGGTGCTATCCTGACCGGATGCATCCGAGCCGCCTGAAGCATGCCCTGGCCCGCCGTCTCTCGCTGCGCCATCCGGTCGTCTGGACCGAATTCTACCGGGCCTTCCGCAAGCATCATTTCGACGCCGAATACTGGCTGATCCCCCTCTTCTGCCGGTCTGACCGGATTGCCGTCGATGTGGGCGCGAACATGGGCATCTATGCCTATGCGATGGCGAAATATGCCCGGGCTGTGATCGCCTTCGAGCCCAACACCGACCTGTGGCCGTTTCTGCGCCGCTTCCTGGGAGACAAGGTGCGGTTGGAGGACGCGGCCTTGTCGGACTCGGCGGGTCTGGCCGATTTCCGTGTCGTTGACGACAACACCGGTGTCGCCACCATCGAGGCTGCAAATCCGCTATCGATGATCGAACGGCCCGAAACCATAGCTGTTCGGGCGGTGGTGACCCGAACGCTGGATTCGTTCGGGCTGACCAAGGTTTCCTTCATCAAGATCGATGTGGAAGGGCATGAGGAGGCGGTGCTGGCCGGCGGGCGGGAAACTATCGTGGCCAGCCGCCCCGTGGTGCTGGTCGAGGCGGAAGACCGGCACAATCCGGGGGCGCCTGGGCGGGTCGCCGACTGGTTTGCGGCGGCGGGTTATGACGGGTTCTTTATCCGAGGGCGCCGGCTATTGCCGGTTGCTGAGCTGTCGCCCGCGGATGTCGATCCGGCGGGGCTGAATGGCGGGGTTTATGTCAACAATTTCTTATATTTGCCGCGGGAGGACACTGTCTTGATCGGGCGCGTCAGCACGGCGGTCGAGCGGTAGCCGACATTCATCCCCACCTAGTCTCCCCCGTCAAAGGGGTGGAATATGAAGTTGACCTCGCCCCAGCGGGGAGAGGTCGGATCGCGGAGCGATCCGGGTGAGGGGGCGGCGAGCGAAGCGAGCCTTTCCGGCCGGGTTCGGCCAAACGGCGTCACCCCCTCACCCGGCGCCATGCGCCGACCTCTCCCCGCTGGGGCGAGGTCATGAAAACCTACCGCGGCGTCCTCGTCGACAGCACGATGGCCGAACGCGTGTCCAGCACCCCGTCCGTATCCCGGATGGCGTCCAGGCACTGGTCGAGGTCGGCGGTCGTGTCGGCCTGGATGATGGCGATCAGGTCATCGGCGCCGCTGGTGGTGAAGAGCGTGCCGACGCCGCGCAATTTCAGCAAATTGCGTTCGACCGCCGCCTGCAGCTTTGGCGCGACGCTGATCGACACATGAGCCTGGACGACGCTCTTGTCGCTCTTGGGATTGAGCTTCAGCGTATAGCCCTGGATGACCCCGGTCTGTTCCAGCCGCTCGATCCGCGATTGGATGGTCGAGCGGGAGACGCCGAGCCGCCGCGAGAGTTCCGAATTGGAGAGGCGCGCGTTCTGCGACAGGAGTTGGATAAGACGCGAATCAAGTTCAGGTCCGAGCATGCGCGACCCTACATCGGCGGTTTGCCCGGAACCAGTATTTTACCATGTGAAAACGCGCGGAATGCAACTCTATCCGCGCGCCGCCAGCCCTGCCGCCTCGATACCCGCCAAGGCGCAGAGCTCGTCGTTGTCGGACAGGTCCCCGGTCACGCCGACCGCGCCGATCACCGTGCCGCCGGCTCCGGCGATCAGCACGCCGCCCGCCGCCGGAATGATCCCATGCGGGGAGATCGGGCTCAGCGACGCGACGAAGCTCGGCCGCTCCGCTGCCATCTCTGCGATCTTGCGCGAGGATACGCCGAGCGCCAGCGCCCCGCCCGCTTTGCCGGCGGCAATCTGCGGCCGCAGCGTCGACGATCCGTCCTGGCGCTGGAACGCGATCAGATGCCCGCCGGGGTCAAGAACCGCGACGCTGAGTGGCTTCAGCCCCAGTGCCTGCCCTTTGGCAAAGGCGGCGCCGATGATCGCATTGGCATGGACAAGGGTCAGAGAGGCGGGCGCATCGGCCATGGGGACTCCGTTTCGCAGGAAGCACCCTTTATTGCCCGCAGAGACCGGTCGAGGTCAAACCTTCGGCTTGGTCGCCACCCGCCGGACCTTGCCCTTGGCGGCCTCGAACGCCTCGACCGACATGAACTGGGCATAACGCTCGCGGGCCATCGGCACCGGGCCGTCGCCGTCGCACATCAGCGGCTCGGGCTCGTTGCGCTGGCGGTCCCAGATGATCTTGTCCTGGTCCAGTTGCTTGCAGATGTCGCGGATCAGCGCCCGCGCCAGGCCGCCCATCGGGCCGGCGGCCTCGGCCGCCGGCCGGGTGAAGGCAAAGCGGACCGTCAGCACGTCGCGCTCAACCGGGGTCACCGCGCTGACCATCAGCGTCTCGGAGATGCCCATGAAGCGGACGGCGCCATGGCCCGGGCTGGAATTGTCGCTGACGATGGCGCCGTCGACCTCGCCGCGCGGCGTGCCGAGCTTGGCACGGGCGACCGAGCGCATGCGGTGCCCCTCGATCACCGTTTCCGATTCCGGGAAGCGGGCGGTGCGGTGGACATAAAAGAAATGGGCCATGTCCAGCCCGTTATCGTGCATGTTGCCGATCGAATTGTGGACCCGCCACTCGAACTTCTTGAACGGCGTCCAGCCCTCGGCGCCGACCTCCGGATGGATATCGACCTCGAACAGGGGTGCCAAGCCGTCCGGGTGGTACCAGATCAGGACGAAGCCGTTGGCCTCGGTCACCGGGAAGCTGCGGACGCAATTGTCGCGCTTGGCCTGCGGTGGGATGGTGCGGGAATAGGGGATGGCGGTTACCGCCCCCTTCTCATTGTACTGCCAGGCATGGAACGGGCATTCGATATCGTTGCCGTTGACCCGGCCACCATGGCCCAGATGCGCGCCCAGATGCCGGCAATAGGCATCCAGCACGCGCGCCTGGCCGTCCTCGCCGCGCCACACGACCAGGTCGCGGGCGAAATAGCGCACCGCCTTCACCTCGCCCACCGCCAACTCGTCGGAATAGCAGACGCCGTACCAGCCGAACGGGAAGGCCGTATCCAGCTTGCGGTCGTCCGCCGACGGCCGGTCGGGCACGTCGGCGGTGCGCCAGGCGTTCAGATCATCGCCCTTCAGGCTCTCGAGCTTGGTCCAGACGGCCGCGGGGGTGGTGCGGGCATCGGTCATCACGGTGTCAGGCATCGGGCGCTCCTCCCTAAAATATAATGCATTATATTTTTTTCCAGAAATCCGGTCAAGCGGCAGGAAGGCCGGTCAGGCGCGAAAGATCAGCCACAGGCCGGCTGCCGTCAGTGCAACGCCGGAAAAGCGCGGGATCAGGCGGCCTGTCGGAACGGTCTTTTCCAGAAGCACCAAGATCGTCAGGCCAGCGATCCACAGCGTGTTCATGACGCCGCCGACGAAGAGCAGCGTCATCAGGGCAAAGCAGCAGCCGAGACAGTACGCCCCGTGCCTGATGCCCAGCATGAAGGCCCCCGACCGCTCCGGCCGGAAGCCGCCATGCGCCATCAGGAAGGCAAGCGGCACCTGGCAGGCGCTGAGGCAGCGGTCCTTGAAAGGCGTCCATTGATAGAGCCCGGCGGCGATCAGCAGCCCTCCGCCCATGGCGGCGCTCGCCGACACCATCGCCGGCGTCAGCAGCGCGAGGCCGGTCAACGCCCATTGCGCGGCGGTCGCCACGGCGCCGAAGCCGATCCATACGGCAAGATAGCCGGCGAAGAACCAGCCGGCCGAGGCGAACGGCGCGCCACCCGCCGCCGCCTTGCGCCCGAAGCCGGCATAGAGAAGGATCATCGGCGCGACCGACGGCGTCATCATGCCGATCATCATCACCGCCCACATCGCGAATATGACGGCAAAATCGAGCGGCCCCCAAGGCCGGAAGGCCGGCGCAAGCGCGTCGCCCATCGCGCTCATATCCATGCCGGGCATGCCCTCCATGCCGGAGGGTGCCCGGGCAGGCGCCATCGCCATGGGTCCGGCAAGCCAGAGCAGATCGGCCCATGCCAGCAGCGTCAGCACGGCGAGCGCCGTGAGGATGACAAGACGGTCCTGCCGCAGGACCCGGACGAACGCGCCTTGAGTCAGTGGATGATGCCGTCCTGGCACAGATGCAGCTCGGCGAACTGCCCGTAGGAATCGGCGAGGTCGAGCTTGATCGGGCCGTCCGTCTTGGTCCAGCCGCGGCCCATCTCGGCCCGCGTGTATTCGAAGCCGCCCTCCAGGACAATCGCGCCCTTGTATTCCGCGCCGGTCACCGGGTTGACGATCGGCTCGCCGCGCTGGTCGATCAGGCCCGCGACCTTGAGCCGGGCCTGCCGTTTCTTGACGTCGACCGCGAAGTCGATGTCGGTAAAGACCGGTTCGTGAACCGTCGTCAGCATCGAGGCGAAGACATTGAACATGGTGGCGCCGGCGGCGGTGTCCTGCCCGCTCATGATGCGCAGCAGGGCGTTGCGCTGCGCCGCGTCGGCCCGTTGGTCGACGATGGGCAGCGCCTGGCCGTTGCCCATGTGGATCGGCCCCGGCCAGGAAAAGATACCGGCGATCCGGAGCCCATCCAGCACGGTATCGCCGTGATGGCCCTTATCGATCTCGATGCCGACCACCGCGGAACAATCGCCGTGCGTCGGCAATCCGTTGAACTGGCAAGGGCAACCATAGGCGCAGTTGCAATTGGCGAACTCGCGCCCGTGGATCGTCCAAGTGGTGCTCATGACGGCAACCTCCCTGTTCTTCCGTCCGGCTCTCGGGACGGACACGTGGATACACCGTACCAAACCTGGGGTCTGCGGGCACCTGTTTCATGGGCCGCGACCCGGCTGTCCTCAGGCACTACAGCTTCAGCAACTTCTTGGCGTTCTCGTAGAGAAACTTCGGCAGGACCGTATCCTTGAACGGCACGTCCCGCATCTCCTTGAAAATGCGGTCCAATGACAGGCCCATCGGGAAATAGCCGGCATACATGATCTTATCGGCGCCGCGCGTGTTGGCGTAGTTGACTACCGCCTTGGGGTAATGCTTCGGCGCAAAAGCGCTGGTCGAATAATAGAGATTCGGCCATTTCAGCATCAGCTTGCAGGCCAGCTGCTCCCACGGCTCGGCGCCGTGGCGCATGACGAATTTCAGCTCCGGGAAGAACCAGCAGACCTCGTCGATCAGCTCGACCTGCTGCGGATACATCGGGAAGCGCGGGCCGGGCACGCCGGCATTGACGAAGATCGGGATGTCGAGGTCGATGCAGGCGGCATAGACGACATACATCCGCTTGTCGTTGATCGGCACCTGCGGGTTGCAGCCGCAGGGAAACACGCTGGCGGCGCGCACATCGTATTCCTTGGTCAGCCTTCTCAGCCGCCGCACCTCGTCCATGCCGCCATTGGGATCGAGCCCGACATCGAAGACGAAGCGGTCGCCGAAGCGGTCCCGGGCGACCTTGTGCATGCCGGAGAATTCGTTGATCCCGATCAGCGCCTTCTCGATATTGAAGCGGTCCATCTGCTTGACCGCCCAGCCGACAGGATCGTCGCCGATCGTCTCGATGTTCGGGATATCCTTGAACATGTATTGCGCCGGAAAGGCGAAGTCGCGGCTTTCGCGGTCGCGATAGAGCGGCTTGAACGACTCATAGGCGGCATGCAGCCCTGCGGGATCGGGCAGGCCGAACATCAGGTCGATGACCTTGCCGCCATCCAGATAGGACATTACATTCTCCTATAGTAATTGTATTCCAGAAATAAAAAACCAAATGAATTAGCCACAGATAACACAGATTTACGCAGATATTGAATTTCTATCTGTGATAATCTGTGTCATCTGTGGCTAATTCTTCTGTGCGCTCTCTTGAGCATAGCCGCGCCGCAATATCGGCTTGTCGATCTTGCCGACGGCGTTGCGGACGAACGGCTCCTGGGCGAACACGATCTCGGACGGCACCTTGTAGCTGGCGAGCCGTTCGGCCCCGAAAACCAGCATCGCGTCGGCCGAGAGCGTCTGTCCGGGCTGTGCCACCACGGCCAGCACGACACGCTCACCCCAGCGCTCATCGGGCACGCCGAAGGCCGCGACCTCCAGCACGCCGGGGAATTGCTGAAACACCCGCTCCAGCTCGGCGCAATAGATGTTTTCGCCGCCGCGGATGATGACGTCCTTCTTGCGGTCGACGATGGTGATGAAACGGCCGGCGTCGAGGAAGCCGACATCGCCGGTCCTGAGCCAGCCGTCCTGGAACACGGCTTCGTTGGCTTCGGGCTGGTTCCAGTAGCCGATCATGTTGAGCGCGCTGCGCGTCCAGATCTCGCCGATTCCGCCCAGCGGCAGGTCCTGGCCGTCCTCGCCGACGATACGGACCTCACAGCCCGGCAGGACGCGGCCGGAGCCCTGGCGGTTGGCGAGATATTCCGCGCCGGTGCCCGACGCGACGGAGCCGTTGGTCTCGGTCTGGCCCCAACCGCCGCCCGGCGAAGCATTCGGGAAGTGCTTGAGGACGAGATCCAGCAGATGCGGCGGCGTCGCCTGCCCGCCGATACCGACATTGATGACTGAACTGATGTCAGCGGCCGCGAATTCCGGGTGCTGCATGAGATCCCAGAAGATCGAGGGCGGGCCCTGCAGCATGGTGATCTTCTCGCGCGGGATCAGCCGCAGCGCCTCGGCGGGATTCCAGCGCTCCATCATCACCATCTTGCCGCCGTTGATCACCGCGCCCATCAGCATCGCCGAGGCGCCGGAGACATGGAACAGCGGGAAGATGGCGAGCGTGGCCACTTGCGGCATCCGCGCGGCCAGGGCCTGCGGCTCGACGCCCATGCGCTTTGCCGCATGGGTCAGATAGGTCGCCCCATTATGGCGCATGCCGAGCAGGAAGCTCCCGACGCCGCGATGGGAGAGCACCGCGCCCTTCGGGCGGCCGGTGGTGCCGGAGGTGAACATGATGATGGCCGGATCGCTCAAGCCCGCCGCCGAGGGACGGACGGGGACCGGTGTCAGGTCGGCTGCCTCGCCGTCCGGCCCGGCGAAGTTGCCGTCCGAGCCAGCCACCACGACCGGCGCGGCGAAGCGCCCGGCGATCGCCGCGGCGCGCTGCGGATCGGCGATTACCAGCCCGCATTCGGTGTCGTTCAGCGCGTGGATCAGCTCCTCGGCGGTGCCCCGGCTATTGACCAGGGTAGCGGTCGCGCCGGTGAGCTGGATGGCGAGGAAGGCAATGATCCATTCCGGCGAATTGCGCGACGCAATGGCCACCCGCTGGCTGAGCCCGGCGCCGTATGTCCTGGCGAGCCAGTTCGCCAGCGCCTGCGCACGGCCCATGGTCTCGCCGTAGGAGAGGCGCCGCGCGCCGCTGACCAGAAAGGTACGGTCGCCAAACGCCGCCGCGTCAACGATCAGGTGGCTGAGATTGGACGGCAGGTTCTTGTAGACCGAGAGCGGCACGCCCTCGATCACCTCATCCACCAGCTCGAACGGCTGCCCCGGGGCCGACAGGTACGACCTGATCTGGTCGATCTCGATCAGCAACGACATACGCTTCCCCTCGCATGCCCGACCGGTGCGGGCATAAAAATCATAATGCGTTATAGTTAATGAGCCTGAGCGTGCCAAGCGTTGAATCGAAGCACGATCCGCGCAATTTCTCGTCTAGCAC
>CAZNNJ010000237.1:0-7787 GCA_964574305.1 uncultured Rhodospirillales bacterium
CGGCGCCTCTGGTGAAGCGCTATCACGACGCGGCGCTAGCCTATGGCTCCCCGCCGGTGCGCTTCGTCGGCCAGTTGATGTTCGACCAGCCGATCATCTAATAGCCTCGGCCGACCATGCACTGCTCGTAGAGGTCGCCGGCGACCTCCGCCTGCTGGGCGACGCCGGTCGCGATCTTGGCGTTCAGCTTCGCCTGCTCCTTGCACTGCCCGGCGCCCTTCTGCAGCGGCACGCCGTTACCATCGACATCTTTCCAATCCCGCCCGGTCTGGGACGGGAAGACGCCGGTGGAGCTGCAGGCCGCCAGCAACATGGGCATCAGTAAGGCCACTGCGCGCAATCGAATCATTCGTAATTCCCCTCACGACAAATCATAATGCAGGTCCCACCCCACCGCATTGTTATATCATAACATCGCGGCTGCATTTTGGAGCCCCAAAATGATCGATCTTTACGCCTGGCCGACGCCCAATGCCTACAAGGTTTCGATCATGCTGGAGGAAACCGGCCTGCCCTACACCGTGATACCGGTGAATATCATGGAAGGGGAGCAGTTCGAGCCCTCTTTCCTCAAGATCAGCCCCAACAACCGGATGCCGGCGATCGTCGACCACGACGTGGTCGGCGGGTCGCTGTCGGTGTTCGAATCGGGCGCTATCCTGATGTACCTCGCGGAGAAGACCGGCCGGTTCTGGCCGCTGGAGCCGCATCAGCGCTACAAGGTCGCCGAATGGGTGATGTGGCAGATGGCCGGGCTGGGGCCGATGCTGGGCCAGGCCGGCCATTTCAAAATGGCCGCGCCGGAGAAGATTCCCTACGCCGTGGAACGCTATACCAACGAGGGCAAGCGCCTCTTCCGCGTCCTCGACCGCGCGCTCGAGGGCAAGGATTATGTCGCCGGGCCCTATTCGATCGCCGACATGATGTCCTATCCCTGGTCGCTGGGCGCGGCGTGGCTGGAGATTCCGCTGGACGAGATGCCCAATGTCGTGCGCTGGCAGGCTACGATGGCGGAACGGCCGGCGGTCAAGCGCGGTATTGAGCTGCTGGCCGACAAGCGTCAGGCCCGCCCGGCGCAGATGGACGAGAAGACGCGCGAAGTTCTCTACGGCAAGAAACAGTTCGAGAAGCGGTGAGCACAAGATGAAATTGCTGCGATACGGATCCCCAGGCTATGAGCGGCCAGGCCTGCTCGCCGATGACGGCGTGATCCGCGACCTGTCTTCGATCGTCGAGGACATCACCCCCGCGGCGCTGACCGCAGACGCGCTGGCGAGGATCGCCGCGGCCGACCCCGAGACGCTGCCCAGCATCACCGGCAAGCCACGCCTGGGCGCGCCGATCGCCCGGCCGGGCGCGTTCCTGGCGATCGGCCTCAATTATTCCGACCATGCCGCCGAGATCGGGGCCAAGCCGCCACGCGAGCCGATCCTGTTCATGAAAGGCACCCATTGCATCGTCGGCCCCAACGACGACATCCGCATCCCGCGAGGGTCGGAGAAGACCGACTGGGAGGTCGAGCTCGGGGTCGTGATCGGCAAGCCGGCGAAATATGTGAGCGAGGCAGACGCCCTCGGCCACGTCGCCGCCTATTGTACGATCAACGACGTGTCGGAACGGGCCTTCCAGACCGAGGGCACCGGACAATGGGTGAAGGGCAAGGCCTGCGACACGTTTGGCCCCATCGGCCCCTGGCTGGTGACGGCGGACGAGGTGCCCGACCCGCAGAAGCTGGATCTGTGGCTGGATGTGGACGGCCTGCGTTACCAGACCGGCAATACCGGCACGATGATCTTCGGCGTCGCCTATCTGATCAGCTACCTAAGCCGGATGTTCACGCTGCACACTGGCGACATCATCGCCACCGGAACCCCGCCCGGCGTCGGCATGGGGCAGAAGCCGCCGAGATTCCTGCGCGCGGGCAATGTGGTGAGGCTGGGGATCGAAGGGCTGGGCGAGCAGGAGGCCCACGTAACCGCGGACTAGAACTCCTCGTCCATGTCGGTCAGCTCATAGAGCCAGAGACGCTCGAGTTCGTGGTTGTAGACGAGGACATAGCCGTCTTCGTGCTCATAGATGTCGTCCTCCTCCTCGGGCTCGGGGATGTCGTCATCCTCGATCTCGTCCAGCTTGCCGTCGACGATCTGGTCGATGACGGAGGCCTCGTCCTTCTCCTCCAGCATATCGAGATATTCGGTGGCATCGTCGCCTTCGGCGAAGAAAATCAGCTTCCAGTTTTCGGCTACCGTGCTCATGTCACGACACGTTTCCTTTGGTCCCTGCGCCGGATTCCATCTCACGGCTGCCGCGTTTGCGTCAACCTTCCGCAACAGCGTCCGGGCGGCAAATTTGTTCCCTTGACGATTGCGCTGGAATTGCCTGCTCTTCCGCCGCAATCTGGCCAGCCGACACGATGTTCCGAAGCCGACGATGCCCAAGCGCGCACCCTTACATGACGGCGACTCGCCTCCGCCTATTCCCCATATCGGCCAGGACGACTACGCCGAGGCCTTGCTCAAGCTCCAGATCGAGCTGGTCAAGCTGCAGCGCGACATCATCGCGGACAACCGGAAGATCCTGATCGTCCTGGAGGGCCGCGACGCCGGCGGCAAGGACGGCACGATCAAGCGGATCACCGAGCATCTGAGCCCGCGCGAGACCCGCGTCGTCGCGCTCTCCAAGCCCTCGGACCGGGAGGCCGGCCAGTGGTATTTCGAGCGCTATGTCACGCATCTGCCGGGCCCCCGGGAAATGGTCCTGTTCAACCGCAGCTGGTACAACCGCGCCGGCGTCGAGCGGGTGATGGGCTTCTGCACCGACGCCGAATACGAGGACTTCATGACGGCGGTGGTCGAGCTGGAGGCGCTGCTGATCCGCTCAGGCATCACCATCGTCAAATACTATCTCGACATCGACAAGCAGGAGCAGAAGAAGAGGCTGAAGGACCGCAAGGTCGATCCGCTGAAGCAGTGGAAGGTGAGCCCGGTCGACGCGCTGGCGACGAAGAAATGGGAGGATTACAGCCGCGCCCGCAACGCCATGTTCGCCCGGACCCATACGGTCATATCACCCTGGATCGTGGTGCGCGCCAACGACAAGCGACAGGCCCGGCTGAACCTCATCCGCGACCTTCTTGCACGCTTGAGATATCCTGGCGCGGATGAGAGACTTTTGACGCCCAATCCGAATATCGTCTTCGCCTATGACGAGGCGTATCTGCATAATGGAATGATCGCACCTTAGAAAACGACTGCTCACCGGGAAGATTGCGCCATGGACCTTGGAAAAATCGGCATCAAGCATTTCGCGCTCGCCCTGGCGTTCGCCCTGGCCGCATCCGCGCCGGCGCTCGCGCAGAAGAAGGATCTGGAGGAGACCCATCGCTCGCGCATGCTGCTGGTCTTCGCCCCCGACGAGGACAACAAGCAGTTGCTGGACCAGTATCAGCAGAACCAGCGGGCGTCGGACGCGTTCGACGCCGCCGATGTCGATGTCGTCTATGTGATCGGCGACCATATGGTGAAGCTGCCGCCGCCGGACATGAAGACCGTTCCGGCCGGCGACCTGCGCAAGCGCTATCATGTCGACACCAATGGCTTCCGCGTGGTGCTGGTCGGCGGCGACGGCTGGGAAAAGACCCGCTGGGCCGAGCCGACCGCGCCCAACCAGATCGTGAGCCGCGCCCCCGATATGCCGAAGCCGAAATCGGCGCTGGACGAGAAGAAATAATCCCAAAACGAAAGCGGCGCCCCGCAGGACGCCGCTTCCAATTTTTCCGGCCTGTTAGCGGACCGGAATCGTGACGGTCACGCCGCCGCCGTACGGATAGCCGTAATAGGCGGGCGGGGCGTAATAGGCCGGCGGGTAATAGACCCGCGGACGCGGATAGTAATACGGATAGCCGTATCCGAAGGTCACCCGCGGACCGTACCAGCCGTGCCAGCCCTGGCCATAGCCGCCGTAACCATAGCCGCCGTGCCAGTGATGCCACTCATCGGCCTTGGCCGGAGCCGACACCGATGCCGCGCCGGCAAGACCCAGGCCCAGCGCGACCGCGCCGAACGTGGCACGTAACCCAAATCCTTTGCCGTTCATCGAAAACATCGATGTCTCCTGTCGATCCGTTGGGGCCGGAAAGGCCCCGCTCAGTTTGGAAGATGGAGATCGATCTTGGTGAAAAAGGGGCGATTCAAAGGTATGTTAGGGGCAGGTCTGGCCGCTGTTATAATGTAAAACGTCCAATTTTGGGCCGAAGATAAGGCCATGATGGCATGAGGGTTTCTTAACCCCGCCGAAATCGCACAGGTCTTGCGTTACAGCACCGCCCGGGCCATAAGCAAAAAATGGCTAAAAGCGGAAATATGATGACGCAGGCGGAGTGGGAAGGTGCGGAGACGGCCAGCCAGGGCCGTGGCCGCAGCACGCACCCGTTTCCGCAATCGGACCTCAGATCCCGGAACGACTGGTTCCAGGGCTATGACCGCAAGATCGAACAGAATCCCCGCCTGGGCTGCAAGCCCGGGTTGCGGGCCCCATGACCCGCCGCCTCAGGCAGCCGTGCCGCCCACCGTGATTCCGTCCATTCTCAGCGTCGGCTGACCGACACCGACCGGCACGCTCTGACCGTCCTTGCCGCAGGTGCCGATGCCGTCATCCAGCTTCAGGTCGCTGCCGATCATGCTGACCTTTTTCAGGTCCTCCGGCCCGTTGCCGATGAGCGTCGCGCCTTTCACCGCCGGGCCGATCTTGCCGTTCTCGATCAGATAGGCCTCGGTCATGCTGAACACGTACTTGCCCGAAGTGATGTCGACCTGGCCGCCGCCGAAATTGACGGCATAGAGTCCGTTCTTAACGGATGCGAGGATTTCGGCCGGGTCGTCCTTGCCACCCAGCATATAGGTATTGGTCATGCGCGGCATCGGTGCATGGGCATAGGACTGGCGCCGGCCGTTGCCGGTCGGGCGCATGTTCATCAGCCGGGCATTGAGCCGGTCCTGCATATAGCCGACCAGCACGCCGTCCTCGATCAGCGTGGTGCAGTTGCTGGGCGTGCCCTCGTCGTCGATGGTGAGCGAGCCGCGGCGGTTCTCGATCGTGCCGTCATCGACCACGGTGACACCCTTGGCCGCCACCTGCTGGCCCATCAGCCCGGCGAAGGCCGAGGTCTTCTTGCGGTTGAAATCGCCCTCCAGCCCATGGCCGATCGCCTCATGCAGCATGACGCCGGGCCAGCCCGGCCCCAGCACCACGGTCATCTCGCCGGCCGGCGCCGGCACGGAGTCGAGATTGACCAGCGCCTCGCGGAGCGCATTGTCGACCGCGCGGCGCCAGGTGCCCTCCTCGAAGAACTCGCCATAGGTGCGCCGCCCGCCGGTGCCATAGCTGCCGGTCTCCTGCCGGTCGCCCTCGCCCACCATGATGGTGACGTTGAGCCGGACCATCGGACGGATGTCGGCCATGCGGTGGCCGTCGGGCCGCAGGATCTGCACCGCCTGCCATGAGCCGGCGACCGACGCCATGACCTGGCGCACGCGCGGGTCCTTGGCCCTTGCATAGGCGTCGATCTCGGCCAACAGCTTCACCTTGGCCTCGAACGGCTCGACCGCCAGCGGGTTCTCGTCGATATAAAGCTGCCGGTTGGTGCCGGGCGGGCTCGCGGAGACCGTGCCGCCATAGCCGGCCTGGACCGCCTTCACCGTCTCGGCCGCGCGCCTCAGCGCCGGCTCCGACAGGTCGGCGGCATGGGCATAGCCCTGCATCTCCCCCACCACGGCGCGCAGGCCGAAGCCCTGGCTGGTGTCGAAGCTGGCGCTCTTGAGCCGCCCGTCATCCCAGGACAGCGCCTCGGACTGGCTGTATTCCAGGAACAGTTCGCCGTCGTCCGAATGGGCCAGGGCATCGGCGGCGATCCCCTGGATTCGGGGCAGATCCAGCCCGGCTTTCTCGAAGAAAATCGTGTCGGTGCGGTCGAGAGCGGTCATGGGACTTCCTGATGGGCTTATGTCTGCGCTATAGGGAAATGACATGGGGTGGTTGCGACGATTTTGCAGCGCCTGCCTCGGGCTTCGCGGTTGTAACAATCCTCCGCCGCCCTGTAGAGTGCCGCCGGCTCACGGTACAGGGCCTTTTGCATTCGGCCAAGCATGGCCAGCCTAGCTATGGATGGGAAAAAAATGGGTCCGCTTGGCCTATTGAAAAAACTGAACCTCAAAAAATTGTCAGTCGCGGGCCTGCTGGCCACGTTCCTCGCCTCCCCGCTCTCGGCGGCACTGGCCTGGGAAGGCAATGGCGCCCCGGCGCCGAAGCAGGTCGATCTGCCGACGGGCGCGACCGACATCGCCCGTGAGCTATACGGTTTCCACCAGGAACTGCTCGTCATCATCACGCTCATCACGATCCTGGTATTCGTGCTGCTGGCCTATGTCGTGATCCGCTTCCGCAGGGCCGCAAACCCGGTGCCGTCGCGCACGACCCACAATGTCCTGATCGAGACGATCTGGACCATCGTTCCTGTCCTGATCCTGGCGCTGATCGCGGTTCCGTCATTCAAGCTGCTCTATTTCATGGATCGGGCCGAGAAGCCGGAGATGACGCTGAAAGTCACCGGCCATCAGTGGTACTGGAACTATGAGCTGCCCGACCAGAAGGTCGAGGAATGGTCCTCGAACCTGATTCCCGACGACAAGATCACCAAGCAGCAGCTTCGCCTGCTGTCCACGGACTATCCGCTGGTCGTGCCGGTCGACACCACGATCCAGATCCTGTTCAACGGCGCCGACGTGATCCATTCCTGGATGGTGGGCGACCTGGGCGTGCAGAAGTCCGCCTTCCCCGGGCGCACCAACGAAAGCTGGATGAAGATCGACAAGGAAGGCACCTATTACGGCCAGTGCACGCAGATTTGCGGCGACCGCCACGGCTATATGCCGATCGAGGTCCACGCGGTCTCGAAGGAGAAGTACGCGCAGTGGGTCGACCTGGTCCTGCACTCGACCGCCAAGGACAAGATGCGCGACGCCAACGAGAAGATCCTGGGCCTGTCCTATGCCTGGATGGACCAGCCGTCGCATTCCAAGACCGCGCAGATCGATACCACCGCCCACAACGCAAGCCGCTAAGCTCGGCACGACTACCAAAAGTTTGAAAGGGACGCCCAATGGCGCAAAGCATGTCCACAACCGGTGATGTCGGCCACGCCGCCGCGTACGAAGCCCATGGCGCGCACGATGCGCACGGCCATGACGCGCATCATCACCAGATCAGCTTCGTCCAGCGTTGGTTCTTCTCGACCAACCACAAGGACATCGGCACGCTCTACATCATCTTCTCGATCATCACCGCCTGCATCGGTGGCGCCGCGTCGGTGCTGATGCGCGCCAACCTGGCCCATCCGGGGTCTGAGCTGATCCATTCGGGCCAGGCCTGGAACGTGCTGATCACCGCGCACGGCCTGATCATGGTGTTCTTCGCGGTCATGCCCGCGACGATGGGCGGTTTCGGCAACTGGTTCGTGCCGCTGATGATCGGCGCGCCGGACATGGCCTTCCCGCGCATGAACAACATCAGCTTCTGGCTGCTGCCGCCGGCCTTCATCCTGCTGCTGCTGTCGGCCATCGTCGGCGGCGGCGTCGGCACCGGCTGGACGATCTATCCGCCGCTCACCATCCAGCAGGGCGCGGGCATGGATCTGGCGATCTTCTCGCTGCACCTTGCCGGCGCCTCGTCGATCCTGGGCGCCATCAACTTCATCACCACGATCTTCAACATGCGCGCGCCGGGCATGACGC
>CAZNNJ010000238.1:0-7777 GCA_964574305.1 uncultured Rhodospirillales bacterium
GCTGATTTCCGGTCCCGGACCACAGCCACGTCCAGGCCCAGGCTGTAGGCGACGCCGGATTTCTTGAGCAGGCCACTGACGGTCAGCGCATCGCACAGCGCCTGGACCCAATGCGCGTCGGCCTGGCAGCGCGCGGCCAGAACCGCCGGCGTGCCGGCCCCGACCGCGATCTCGGTGAACAGCCCCAGATCGATCCCGGCCTTCAGCATCGCCGATCCCTGGAAAGCGTTCAGCATCCCCATGATACGGTCGGGCGAAGGCGTGGCGAGGGCGGGATCGGACATGGCGGGCTCCGTTTCTGGGGGACCGGCGGCCGCTGCGTGCACACGCGTCCGACCTGGCTCATCATACAGGCTGACCGGCCCATCCGGCAAAGGATGAGTGCCGGTTCGTCAGCCGATGACGAAGCCTTCATACCCCTTGGCCACGATCTCCGCGCATTCGGCGCGGTAGGTGCCGACACCGCCGACATAGGGCATGAAGCGGCGCGGCTTGCCGGGGATGTTGGCGCCCAGATACCAGGAATTCGCCTGCGCATAGAGCGTGCCGGCGGCGACCGTGTCGACATGCTCCATCTAGGCCGTCTGCGCCGTCTGCGCCGTCTCGCAGGCCGCGATACGTTTGCGGCCCGTCCGCCCAGCTCTCCCGCATGCAGATGCATGGCGCACCCTGACGCCTTGCTTCACCCGGCAGCCTACTTCGTCGGTGCGGTTTTCAAACTCAGGATATAGTCGATGATCTTGTTGATCTCGTCATGGGAAAGCGCCGGATTGGGCATGCTGAGCGGGATCACGGAATTGGTATGCGTAGTCCGGAGGTGCTCGCGCAACGTTGCCCTGGTGACGCCTGGGCGATCGGCGACCGCCTGGAAGGCGGGGCCGCCGACATGATCGGGCGGATTCTGCTGCCCCCTCTCGATCAGATGGCAACTTGTGCACTTGGCCTGGGCCAGATCGTGCCCCATTGCGGATGAGATCTTGTTCGGCGCGGCGGCGGCTGAAACCGACAGGCCGCCGAATGCGAGGGAAAGTAACAGGAAATGTGCGGTTCTGATCTTCATCGCCGTGCGAGCCTTCGCCTTGGGTTCCGATACGCCTGGGCAGGATAAGCCGCCGGCCGGGGCAAGGCCTTGATATAGCTCAAGGTACGCCGCCTTTCGCGTCTACGGCCCTAAGGGAAGGGATATAGGCGACGATGTCGTCAACATGGCGCGCGTCCTGGCGACGCTCAGGCGAGCTTTTCCCGGATCGCAGCGGCCGCACCGTCGCCCTCTGGGGCGATATCGATGCGCGGCCAGGTCAAAGGGCCCGGGTCGGTCGCCAGTTGCTTGCGCAGCACCATTCCGTCGGCGTCGGAGGCGTCGTCGCGGCGGCCTGCGACCCTCCCTTCCAGAACGCGGGGCGGGGCATCGAGCCAGATGCCGTCGAACGTCACGCCTGCGGCGCGAGCCGTTTCCGCCACCGCGTCGCGCTCCCCGGGACGTAGGAACACAGCATCGAGGATGGCCGAATGACCCGCGGCCAGCACCCGGGCGGCCTCCGCCAGCATGGCCTCATAGACCTTCGTGGTCACTTCCGGTGTGTAGGCATCGGGGCTCAGGCGGGTTTCCGGCGCGACGCCGAACAGCCGTTTGCGAATGACGTCGCTGCGGACCACGCGGGCCCCTGGGACGGCGCCGATGCTGGGCGCCAGACGATAGGCCATGGTCGTTTTCCCCGAGCCGCTCAGCCCGCCGACGGCAATGAGGCGTGGCGTTGCCGGCCGCAGGAATTCGCGCGCGGCGGCGAGATAGAGCCGCGCCTCCCGCCTGGCTGACGGGGCGCGCTGCGCCGTCACATGGGCGCGTATCGCCGCGCGTAGCGCAATGAAGAGCGGAAGCGCGGCCAGGCCGCCGATCTCGTCCCGGCGGTCGAGATAGCGATTGAAAACCAGATTGGCTTCCCCTGCCAACCCGCGCCGGAAAAGATCCATCAGCAGGAAGGCCAGATCGTAGAGCACGTCGATATTGCTCAGCTGCTCGTCGAATTCCAGGCAGTCGAACAAGACAGGGCGCCCGTCGATCAGGCAGATATTGCCGAGATGCAGATCGCCGTGGCACTCCCGCACCGCGCCGCCCTTCCGGCGGCAGTCGAGCAATAGGCGCTGCGCGGCAAGCACCCGGCTGCAGCCGTCGGTCACCGCGGCGACCTCATGCGGGTCGAACGTTCCGGGCGGGCAGGCCGCAAACGCCGTGCCGTTGCCGGCGATGAGGCCGGCCACGGCGTCCGAACCGCCGAATGCCCGGGCAATCTTCGTCTTGTCGTGAAACGCCGCGATGACGTCGCCCAGATCGCGCGCCGTCCGCGCGGTCAGCGATCCTGATGCGGCTAGGCGATCGAGCAGCTGGGATTGATCGAACGCCCGCATGTCGACAAGCCAGTCGACGGCCCTTCCGGCGCCGCCGAGGCGCAGCTTGCCCTCCGCATCACGGGTGACCTGGACCACGCCCCGATAGAGTTCCGGCGCGGTCCGCCGGTTGAGCGACAGTTCACGCATGCAGGCCGCCTTCCTACGCTTCAATGTCGAAAAATCGACATAGGGCAGCCTGACCGCCCGCTTCAGCTTCAGCACCCGCTCGGGGCTGATGAAAACGTGCGAAATATGGGTCGAGATGACCTGGACGCCTTGGCGGGGCCGCGTCCAGGCGCCGCTCTCCAGAAAGGCGATGATCTCCGCCTGCCCCTCTTCGGCTTTCCGATCACCCAATGACTGTCCCGCCTTCAATGCATCATCAGAACCGGAATCTCGGCATGTCTCAGCACATGGCGGGTCACGCCGCCAAGCACGGCCTCGCGGACGCGGCTGTGCGAATAAGCGCCCATGACGATCATCGTAGCGTGCTTCTCCGCAGCCGTTTCCAGCAAAGCCCTGCCGACATCGCCGGCCTTGCCGTCAGGGCTCAAATATCTGGCATCGACACCGTGCCATGAAAGATGCTCGATGAGGCCAAGCTCATGCATCATCGCCCCGGCGGCCGCGGAGGCCGAGAAGATGGAAACCCGCTCCGCATGCCGCAGCATCGGCATCGCGCCATGCACGGCCCGCGCAGCCTCCAGCCCGCCGTTCCAGGCGATGATCACATGGTTCAGAAGATATTGCGGCACCTTCGCCGGCGTAACCAGCGTGGGCCGGCCGGTATCGAACAGCGCCGCGCTGAACGCCCCCTGGGTAACCGCCTCGAAGGAGTCCGGCTTGGCGACGACGATGAGATCGCTCACCCGGCCCACATCCGTCACCGTCCTCTCGACGATGCCGACACGGTCGTGCCAGGCGGCGGCGATGCTGCTTTCCGCTGCCTCGTCGGCGGGTGCGGCCAGGCCGTAGGCGGTGCGCCAGCGGTTGAATTCCAGGAGCGCCGCCGCCTGGGCAAGCTTCGCCCCTTTCTCGATCGCCTCGGACACCAGGCCGGTGGCGGCGATCATCTCCGGAAAAGCAGCGGCGGCAGTGATGGGATCGGGCCGTGTGAAAACGACATTGACGTGAGCCTTGAATCTCAGGGCCAGATCGGCGGCGACCTCCAGCTGCGATGAGAAGCCGACACCGGGAAACAGGGGCACGAATATATCGCGAATGGTCATGTCGATCCGCCATGGCTGGGGAAATGGTTTTTCCCAAACTAACCTCCTGTGGGCAGTGGCTCGTTGACATGGCTCAAGGCGGGCAGGGGTGGGATCGCGAAAACTCCAGTCAAGGACGGCGGAATTCCTGCACCGCCATCGCCATTAAATCTGACCGGATGGAGATCCCCGATGAGCATGCTCGATGAACGCGAACAGTCATTCGAACAGGCTTTCGCTCACGACGCGGAAGTCCGGTTCATGGTGCTGTCCCATCGCAACAAGCTTTTCGGCCGCTGGGCGGCGGGGCTGCTGGGATACGAAGGCGAGGTCGCGGACCGTTATGTCCAGTCGATCGTCGAAACGCTCGCCGAACCTCATGGCGGTGTCCGGAACCCCGACGATGCGATTGCCTCCCGGGTCGCGACCGACCTGATGAATGCAGGGGTTGCGCTGTCCCCCAACGAAATCCAGGGGGCGCTGTCGCAGTTCGAGGAAGAATCCAAGAAAGACATGATCCAGAGGACGGCTGAAGGCTGAAAACAGACAGGCCGGAGACGCTTAGAGCCAAATCGATGGCTGTCTCCGGCCTTTGCGTTTTTCTCCTCGAAGCAGGAATGTCGCTTGCGATCTTGTTGAAATATCCGTCTATCGACGAGCCGGGCTGCCAAGGCGGGCAAGCGCAGCGTTCTTGGCTTCGTCGTCCATGAAGGATCCTTCGAAGCTGTTTCGGGCAAGCGTGAGGATATCCGCTTCGCTCAAATCCAGGGCGTCCGCGGTCTTGACGAAGTTGTCGAGCAGATAGCCGCCGAAATAGGCCGGGTCGTCCGAATTGACGGTGGCCTTGAGGCCCAGGTCCAGCATCCGCTTCAACGGGTGGCGCTTCAGGTTGTCGACGACGCACAGCTTCAGGTTCGACAGCGGGCAGACGGTCAAGGTGGTCCGCGCGTCCACCAAACGCTTGACCAGGCGCTCGTCCTCCAGCGCGCGATTGCCGTGGTCGATGCGATCGGCCTTCAGCAGGTCCAGGGCTTCCCACACATAGGCCGGCGGGCCCTCTTCGCCGGCATGGGCGACGATCTTCAAGCCCCGTTCGGCCGACGCCTTGAATACGCGCTCGAACTTCGCCGGCGGATGCCAGACCCCCGAGGAATCCAGGCCCACGCCCCCGATCCGGTCCAGGTAAGGCTCAGCCGCCTTGAGAGTCGCGAAAGCGCTGTCCTCGTCGAGGGGGCGCAGGAAGCTCATGATCAGCTTGGCGGTGACCCCAAGCTCCCGCTCCGCCTGCCCCATTCCGGCGAGCAGGCCGTCGGCGACGACTGAGAAGGGCACGCCCCGCCCGGTATGGGTCTGCGGGTCGAAGAAAATCTCCGCGTAAATCCCCCCGTCATCCGCCAGCCGGCGGAAATACGCCATCGCCAGGTCGGCGAAGTCCTGCTCCGTCTGCAGGACCTGCGCCCCCTGATAGTAGATGTCGAGGAAGTCCTGAAGGTCCGAGAATGCGTAGGCCGCCTTCACCGCCTCGACGGTCTTGAAGGGGAGGCTGACCTTGTTCCGCCCGGCGAGCGCGAACATCAGCTCGGGCTCCAGGCTGCCTTCGATATGCAGATGCAGTTCCGCCTTCGGCAGGGCGCGGATGAACGAGCGGCTCGGCATGGGCATCACTCAGCGATGAGCGGCTTGGAGGGGCTCGCCATCATATGCCTCATGCGATCGCCTTGCGCAAAAGCGCGAAGAACCGGTCGCGATCGACGTCGCTGGCGGCCTCGATCGTCGGCAGGTGATCCCAGGCGAAATGCTTGCGGCGGTCCACGACCGTCTCGCCGAGCGTCAGCTCGCCCTTCGTCTCGATCCCGACCCTGATATGCTCGGTCGCGAACAATCCGCGGTCGAGGGCCGCGGCGACCGCCAGCGAGTCTATGAGGCCGCAATAGCTGTCAAAGCCGCGGTCTTCGACGAACCGGCAAACGCCGGACAGGAACCAGGCCGCCTTTTTTGGGGAGGCGCTAAGTCGCTCGCGATCGGCGGCGGAAAGGTCGATCTTCGGGTGGGTCGCCACGTCCAGGCCGATCGCCAGCAGGTTGAACCCCGCCTCGAACACGATTTTCGCCGCCTCCGGGTCCACATAGATGTTCCATTCGCTGGCCGGGTTGTCGCCGGTGGCGCGCTCGGCGCCAGTGGCGTTGAAGCCGTAGCTGCCGCCGGTGATGATCAGTTCCGAGACCTTCTGCGGGAGGCTCGGGTCCGCCTGCACGGCGAGGGCGATATTGGTCAGAGGGCCGAGGCCGATCAGCGTCATGTCGCCGGCATGGCGATCGACCAGGTCGACGATGACTTGGTGCGCGGGGCGCGGGTCCTCCTCCAGGGGCGACTCCGGCAGGCCCAGATTACCCAGCCCATCGTCCCCATGTGAAAATGGGTCTCGCGGATAGGGCCGCCGCAGCGGCGTTTGCGGCCCCCGCGCAACCGGTATGCCGTCGGCGCCGACCAGGGTCAGGATCTTGCGGGCATTGGCGGCGGCCCGATCGGCCTGCAGGTTGCCCGATACAGCGGTGATCGCCTTGACATCCAGCTGGCCCGACCCGAGCGCAAACATGATGGCGACGGCGTCGTCGATGCCGGGATCAGTGTCGATGATGACGTTCTTCATGCTTGGGCTTCCTGATTCATTTCGCGTGGTGATAAGCGCGGCGCTTCCAAAAGGAATATAGGTATACTCCTATAGACAATATCAAGCCAGGGAAACAGGAAGATGGCGATTTATGTACCGGGGCCGCGCGATCCGGCCGGGCGCCGCCCGATCGGCGGCAAGGCGATCAGCCGCGCAGAACTTTCACCTGCACGCTGCGCGCGCGCGGGCCGTCGAATTCCCAGAAGAATATCTTCTGGGAATGGCCCAGCCCCAGCTTGCCGTCATGGACGTGGAAGACCCGGGAATGGCCGACCAGCGCCGCCTTGATATGGCCGGCGGCGTCCTGCGGCGTGTCGTGCTGGTGCTTGAAGTCGACCCGCGTGGGGACCAGCCGGCAAATCTCGTCATGCACGTCCTCCAGGCCCAGGGGGTCCCAGGGCGAGACGACCGTCACGGCAGCCGTGGAGTGCGGCACCGAAACCAGCAGCATGCCTTCGCTGACGCCGCTTTCCGCAAGCGCCTCCTCGGCCAATGGCGTGACATCGATCAGCCCGTTCGCGTCCGTCTTCAGGGAGTAGGTCTTGAGCATGGGTCACCCGTGATTGAGGTCGATCTGGCTGTTCCGCACCAGGCCGGCGCCGCGCGCGCCGATCCAGGGCCCGTCATGCCCGCGATAATGCGGGCCGCCTCTCAGATCGGCGGCATGGGCCGCCAGCAGGGCCGCGGGCACCGTTTGCACGATCGGTGCGAACCATTCCCGGACGTGCGGAACCAGCAACTCGGTCCGGCCGTCCCCGAAGCCGGCCCGATCGGTCACCACCAGCGTCGGCCGTCCCAGCTGCCCCAGCGTCTCGATCAGCTCGCGGGAGCGCGAGGCGGCGGCACCTTCGGACGGCGCATAGAGAACCGTGGGTATCGTGGCCGGGCGGTCGACGAAGAAATTCAGATGGAAGAACTCCTCGGAATCCTGGGCGGCGGCGTGAATGCCGGCCGCCTCCACCAGCTTCGCCGCGCCATAGCCGGCCGAACCCAGGCTCGGCCCGCTGCCCAGCACGTCGAAGGAATGGCAGTCGCGCGACCGCTCGGCGAAGGCTCGAATCGGCGCGGAGAGCGCGCTGTCGAGATCGCCGAGCTCCGTGCCGATGGCGCCCAGCTCCCGCCGCAAGCCATTGGCCTCGTCCATGGTGATCCGCATCAGCACTTCGGCGAAACGGATTGCGAGCAGATTGAGAGCGATCAGGGCGACGACATAGGTTCGTGTTCCCGGCGCCGGCGCGATCTCTTCGACCCGTGTGTTCACCACCCGCTCGGCGGTTTTTGCCAATCGGCCCTCGCCGGCGCCCGTCAATCCCAATGTGATGGCGCCGCGCTGGCGCCAGCGATGGGCTGCCTCCACCAGACGGGCCGCCTCGCCGGAATAGCTGATGGGGATAACGAGTGTCCCGCGTGTGTTGCCGGCGCCTTTTCCGATACCGCCGGCATAGCGCGATGCCTCCATCGAGGTCATGGCCTGGACCGGTAGACCGGTCAGGTCTCGGAATGCCGGCGC
>CAZNNJ010000239.1:0-7746 GCA_964574305.1 uncultured Rhodospirillales bacterium
GACTGGGGTTGCGCTGTCGGGCACGGGCTGTCTCCTACTCTCTCAATTCTATCAGGCGGCTCAGAACGCGGCTTCGGCCATTTCCATGACGGTCGCGCCGCCGGCGGTGGCCGCCGCCTTCAGCGACGATGCGCGCGGCAGGATATGCTCGCCATAGAAACGAGCGGTGACGATCTTCGCCTTCAGGAAATCGTCGTCGCCGCCGGTACCGAGTTCGGCCTTGGCCTCCAGCGCGCCCACCGCCAGCATCCAGCCGCCGGCCACCGTGCCCCACAGCCGCATGAACGGCACCGCGCCGGCCGCCGCGTCGCGCGGGTCGCCCTTCTGCGCATTCAGGATCCAGTCGGTAGCGCTGTCCAGCGCGGCGAGGCCCTCGGCCAGCGCGGCGCGCAGTCCGGCGAACTCGGCGCCGGCCTTGGCCAGCTTGCCGTCCCATTCACCCATATGGGCGATGAAGGCCTTGGCGGTGGCGCCGCCGTCGCGGGTCAGCTTGCGGCCGATCAGGTCGTTGGCCTGGATGCCGTTGGTGCCCTCATAGATCTCGGCGATCTTGGCGTCGCGCATATACTGGGCGGCGCCGGTCTCCTCGATGAAGCCCATGCCGCCATGGACCTGGACACCGATGGCCGCGACCTCGGAGCCGACCTCGGTGCTCCAGCCTTTCACGATCGGGATCAGCAGGTCGACGATCGCCTGGCGGCGCTTACGCGCCTCGGGATCGGGGTGGCGCTTGGCGACATCGATCGACGCGGCGGCGAGATAGGCCAGCGCGCGCGTGGCCTCGGTCAGCCCCTTCATGGTCAGCAGCATCCGGCGCACGTCCGGGTGGTGGATAATGGTGACCGGCTTGGCGTCGGTGCCCGTGATGTCGCGGCTCTGCACACGCTCGCGGGCGAAGTTGGCGGCGCGCTGGGTCGCTCGTTCCGCGATGGCGACGCCCTCTAGGCCGACGGCCAGGCGGGCATTGTTCATCATGGTGAACATATATTGGAGACCCTTGTTCTCCTCACCCACCAGATAGCCGATGGCGCCACCGTTATCGCCATAGGCCATGACCGCGGTCGGGCTGGCATGGATGCCCATCTTGTGTTCGAGCGAGGCGCAACGCAGGTCGTTGCGCTGACCGACCGAGCCATCCGCATTGACCATGTATTTCGGCACGATGAAGAGCGAGATGCCCTTCACCCCGGCCGGCGCGTCGGGCAGGCGGGCCAGGACGAGATGGACGATGTTCTCCGTCATCTCATGGTCGCCATAGGTGATGAAGATCTTCTGGCCGGTGATCAGGTAATGGTCGCCGTCCTTGACCGCCTTGGTGCGCACCGCGCCGACGTCAGAGCCGGCCTGCGGCTCGGTCAGGTTCATCGTGCCGGTCCATTCGCCGGAGATCAGCTTGGGCAGATAGGTCGCCTTCTGCGCGTCCGAGCCGTGATGGGTGATCGCCTCGACCGCGCCCTGGGTCAGCATCGGGCATAGCGAGAAGGCCATGTTGGCCGAGGTCCACATTTCCTGCAGTGCGATCGACACGATCCAGGGCAGGCCCTGCCCGCCGAAATCCGGCGAGAACGGCACCGAGTTCCAGCCGCCATCGACGAAGGCCTTGTAGGCATTGGCCCAGCCATCGGGCGTGCGCACGACGCCGTTCTCCAGCCGCGAGCCCTGCTTGTCGCCGATCACGTTGAGCGGCCCCAGCACTTCGCCGGCGAACTTGCCGGCCTCCTCGAAGATCGAATCCGCCAGCTCCAGCGTCACATCCTCGGCGCCGGGCAGGGCAGCGACCTCATCGAAGCCGGCCAGCTTGGTGGCGGCAAAACGGATATCGGCAAGGGGAGCGACGTATTCGGTCATCGTTGCGGAACCACGCGTAACAGCATGACGGCCGCACGCCGACATGATGTCGAAACGGTCGCAGCCGATCCACGCCAAGGTTATTGAACAAACGTTCGTCTAACTATATTCAATCAGAGGCCCCGCTACAAGTGATGGACCCGGATTCGAGGATGAAACCACGGTTTGCAAAGGCGGATGAGTCCGGCGCATCGGCGCCTGGCGAAGACGCGCCTGCACGCGGCCGGCGACGGCAGATCCTGGAAGCCGCGGCGCGGCGCTTCAGCGACGGCGGCTTCCACGCCACCAGCATGCGCGACATCGCCGCCGATGTCGGCTTCATGGTGGGCTCGATCTATTACCATTTCGAGTCCAAGGACACGCTGTTCGTCGCCGTGCATGGCGCGGCGGTGGAGACGATGACAAACGCCGTGCGCGCGGCGCTGGAGGGGGTCGAAGGGCCCTGGGATCGGCTGGAGGTGGCCGCGGCAGCGCATTGCGAGGCGCTGAACGGCGACAATGCCTTCGTCGGTGTGATCACCCCGATCTTCCCGGTGACGGTGGGCGAGCTGCGCAACGCGCTCGCGGCCCAGCGCGACGGCTATGAAAAGATGTTCATGGCGCTGATCGACGATCTGGACCTGGCTGCCGACATCGACCGCCATGTCTTCCGGCTGCATGTGCTCTCCGCGCTCAACGGAACCAAGTTCTGGTACCGCCCGGGCGGCAAGACCCCGTCCGAGATCGGGCGGCAGCTGGTACGGATGCTGCGTCCGCGCTGACATTGACCGTCATTGCGAGGAGCGCAGCGACGAAGCAATCCAGGGCCATTAGCCCGATACCGATCGATATGGCCCTGGATTGCTTCGCTGCGCTCGCAATGACGATTCGATTTGAAGGGATGTAATGGAAGAGAACGCATTGCCGTCGATCGAGACGGTGCAGTTTGCCGCCGCCGGCTCGGTCGGGCTGATCACGCTCAACCGGACGAAGGCGCTGAACGCGCTGGACCAGCCTATGTGCCTGGCCATCGACGCGGCGCTGAAGCTGTGGGCCAAGGACGACGCCATCACTGCGGTCGTCGTCCGCGGCGCCGGCGGCCGGGCTTTCTGCTCGGGCGGCGACGTGCGGCTGGCGCGCGAGGACGGGATCGCCTGGAAGAAGGGCGAGAGCGACGGCCGGATCGTCCGCGAGTTCTTCCGCGACGAATACCGGATGGACCGGCGGATCGCGACCTTTCCCAAGCCTTACATCGCCCTGATCGACGGCATCACCATGGGCGGCGGGGTCGGCATTTCCGTCCATGGACGCTATCGGCTGGCGACAGCCACCACCGTGCTGGCGATGCCCGAAACCCAGATCGGCCTGTTTCCCGATGTCGGCACCTCCTACGTCCTGTCGCGCCTGCCGGGCGAGGTCGGGATTTGGGCAGCGCTGACCGGCGCGCGGCTGAACGCAGCCGACTGCAAGCTGCTGGGTATCGCCACCCATGTGGTCGATCATGCCCGGCTGGACGACCTGGTCGCCGCGCTGAGCTCAGGCGCCGATATCGATGCCGCTATCGCGCGCCACGCCGCAGATCCCGGTCAACCCACGCTGCCCGCGAACCGCGCGATGATCGACCGCTGCTTCGCGCATGGCCGGATGGAGGACATCATGGCGGCGCTGGAGGCTGAGGGCGGCGCCTTCGCGGCGGAGACAGCCGATACGCTCCGCGCCATGTCGCCGACCAGCCTGAAGCTGACCCTCAAGCTGATCCGCAAGGCCCGGACGCTCGACCTCGATGACTGTTTCCGGATGGACTACCGGCTCAGCCAATCGGTGCTGGCTGGCCACGATTTCTACGAGGGCGTCCGCGCCCAGCTGGTCGACAAAGACCGCAATCCGAAATGGTATCCGGCGACGCTGGACGCGGTCGACGACAGCGCGATCGACAGCCTGTTCGTCACCCCGCTGCACGGCGACCTGACTTTCGAGGACTGATCTGCGGCGAAGCGCTCCAGGCGCAAGAAATCCTGGAACAGGGTGGGGATTGGAAGGATTTGACATAACGTAGGGCTAGTGATTTCGTTTCGCCTGGACACAAGCGAAGGCAAGAAAAGGTCCAACTATGTTCCGATGGTACCTGAACAAGACCATCCGGCGCGGCAGGATGGTTCTGATCGAGTCCAACGGCCGAATTTCACGATTCGGCGAAGCGGGAGAAGGTCCGGCGCTCACTCTCAGAGTGCATGACCGCAGGACGATGTGGCGTTTGTCGACCAAGCCGAACCTGGCGCTTGGCGAAGCCTATATGAACGGCGCGCTGACCATCGAGAACGGGACGATCCGCGACGTCATCGCGCTGATCTTCGACAATATGTCGGATTCCCCGGTCGAGCTGCCCGAGCAGGCGATCGAACGGCCGTTCCGTCCGCTGCTGCGCCGCCTGCGCCAATACAATCCGATGCGGCGGTCGCAACGGAACGTCTCCCACCATTACGATCTGTCCCGCCGGCTCTTCGAACTGTTCCTCGACGCCGACGAGCAATATTCCTGCGCCTATTTCACCGACCCGAACATGACGCTGGAAGAGGCGCAGATCGCCAAGAAGCGCCATATCGCCGCCAAGCTGCTGCTGAAGCCGGGCATGAGGGTGCTGGATATCGGCTCCGGCTGGGGCGGGCTCGCCTTCACGCTGGCCGAGACCGCCGGGGTCGATGTGACGGGCCTGACCCTGTCGCGCGAGCAGCTGGCCGTGTGCAACGAGCGGGCGCGGGCGATGGGGCTGGCGGATCGTGTGCGCTTCCATCTGCGCGACTATCGCCTGGAGACCGGAACTTATGACCGGGTGGTTTCGGTCGGCATGTTCGAGCATGTCGGCATCAACCACTACCGGACTTTTTTCGATACATTGTATCGCCTGCTCGCGCCCGACGGCGTGGCGTTATTACATTCCATCGGCCGGCTGAACGGGCCCGGCCGCACCAATTCCTGGATTCGGAAATATATCTTCCCGGGCGGCTATGCTCCTGCCCTGTCCGAAGTTCTGCCGATCGTCGAGCATTCCGGCCTGTTATCGACCGATATCGAGCTTTTGCGGATGCATTACGCCATGACGATCGACCATTGGACCGAACGTTTCCAAGCAAACCGCGCCGAGATCGCCCAGCTTTACGACGAGCGCTTTTGCCGGATGTGGGAATTCTATTTGGCCGGCGCGGAAATGGACTTTCGTTACCTGAACGCCATCGTGTTCCAACTGCAATTGGCCAAGCGCATCGACGCCGTGCCGTTGACCCGCGATTACATCACGAACTGGGAGGCGCAAGGTAGAAAAACGGCGGAAATCCGCGCCGCCTGAGACGTCAACTAAAAGTCTTCAGACGACCCAAGCTTTCGGGTAGAAATCAGAAATACGATATGAGATTCATCGATCTATAATATCACTATAATTGAAATATATATGGTGAAAATTGCCCCTGACGCCCAGTGTTAAAAATGATGTGGCGTCGCGGCAGGTTCTGTGCTTTAACCCGCGCGTCTTCAAAAAATAGAGGGTGACGAACCATGTCTTCCACCGTCGTGAGAACCTTGCGACTGGCCACATTGGGCGCGCTTGCCGCCCTGGCGGTCGCCGGCGGCGCACAGGCCGTCGACATCACCGGCGCGGGGGCGACCTTCCCCAACCCGGTCTATCAGAAGTGGGCCGAGGCCTATAAGGCCAAGACGGGCACGGCCTTGAACTACCAGTCGGTCGGCTCGGGCGCCGGCATCAAGCAGATCGAGGCCGGCACTGTCGATTTCGGCGCCAGCGACAAGGCGTTGGAGGCCGACGAACTGAGCAAGAACGACCTCGTCCAGTTCCCGGCGGTGATCGGCGGCATCGTGCCGATCGTCAACCTGCCGGGCATCGCCAGCGGCGACATCAAGCTGGACGGCGCTTCGCTGGGCGCGATCTTCCTCGGCACGATCACGACCTGGAACGATCCGGCCATCGCCAAGATCAATCCGGGCGTGAAGCTGCCTGCGACCCCGATCACCGTCGTCCACCGTTCCGACGGCTCGGGCACGACCTATAACTTCACCTATTACCTCTCGGCCGTGAACGCCGACTGGCAGTCCAAGGTCGGCTCCAACACCGCGGTCGACTGGCCGGCGGGCGTCGGCGGCAAAGGCAACGAAGGCGTGTCGGCCCTGGTCCAGCAGACCGCGGGCTCGATCGGCTATGTCGAAATCGCCTACGCGTTGCAGAACAAGCTGACCTATACCAAGGTGATGAACGCGGACGGCTATTACGTTGAGCCGACCCTCGCGAACTTCCAGGCGGCCGCGGCCAACGCCGACTGGGCCAGCGCCCCGAAATACCGCCTGGTGCTCGCCAATCAGAAGGGCAAGGACAGCTGGCCGATCACCGCCGCGACCTTCATCCTGGTCCACGGCAAGCAGACCGACGCCGCCAAGGCCAAGGCCGTGCTGGGCTTCTTCGACTGGTCGCTGAACAACGGCCAGAAGATGGCGGAAGACCTGCCCTATGTTCCCGTGCCGGCCTCGCTGGTGAAGATGATCGGAACGACCTGGACCAACGACATCAAGGCTGACGGCAAGCCGGTTTGGCCGTAAGCTGATAGCAGTACCGGAAGGGGGCTTCGGCCCCCTTCCCTTTATTTCCCGCCCGCGATCGGCGATAGGCTGCCCAGATGACCAGTGTAGCGGTGACCGCGACAAGCAAGCCCAAAGGCGGCGCCCACCCGGGCCGCCTCGGCAACAGCCTCTTCGGCGGCTCGGCCTGGAGCTTCGGGATACTGGTTCTGATCCTGCTGGCCGCCGTCATGGTAGCGCTGGTGCTCGGCGCCGCCCCCGCCTTCCAGCAATTCGGCATCTCCTACATCTGGACCGAAGTCTGGAATCCCGCCAAGGATAACTATGGCGCGCTCGCGCCGCTCTACGGAACCTTGGTGACCGCCTTCATCGCCATGATCATCGGCGTGCCGGTCAGCCTGGGCATCGCCATGTTCTTGACCGAACTCTGCCCGACCTATCTCAAGCGGCCGATCTCGACCGCGGTCGAACTTCTGGCGGCGGTCCCCTCCATCATCTACGGCATGTGGGGCCTGTTCGTCCTCGTGCCGCTGATGCAGAAATATATCGAGCCTGCCGTCATCGCGACATTGGGCAACGTTCCTTTGGTGGGCGTCCTCTTCGCCGGCCCTCCGTTCGGCATCGGCCTGTTCACCGCCGGCGTCATCCTGTCGGCGATGGTGTTGCCCTATATGGTTTCGATCATGCGCGACGTGTTCGAGACCGTGCCGCCGCAGTTGCGCGAATCGGCCTATGGGCTGGGCGCCACGACCTGGGAAGTGGTGCAGAGCGTGGTTCTGCCCTATAGCCGCGTCGGCGTCATCGGCGCCTTCATGCTGGCGCTGGGCCGCGCGCTGGGCGAAACGATGGCCGTCACCTTCGTGGTCGGCAATTCCTACCACATCAAGACATCGGTCCTGGCGCCGGGAACGACAATCTCCGCGTCGCTGGCCAACGAATTCGCGGAAGCCGACGGGCTGCAACTGGCGGCCCTGCTGGCGAACGGCTTCCTGCTGTTCGTGCTGACCTTCTCGGTCATCGGCCTCGCCCGGCTGATGCTTCTCAGGCTGCAAAAGAGATACGGGTGAGCGCGATGGAGACCCAAGCCATGGCCCAGCCCGCGTTCGCCGGAAACCCGGTCGTCCATAAGCGCCTGCGCATCAACAGGATCGTCACCTCTCTCGCCTTCATGGCGACGGGCGCCGGCCTGTTCCTGCTGGCCTGGATCCTGGGATACCTGCTGTTCAAGGGTTTCAGTTCCGTCTCGCTCAACCTGTTTACCCACGACACGTTGCCGCCGGGCAGTGGCGGCGGCTTGAAGCACGCGATTTGCGGCAGCCTTCTGATCACCGCCGTCGG
>CAZNNJ010000240.1:0-7742 GCA_964574305.1 uncultured Rhodospirillales bacterium
GCGCGGCATCGGGATCGCTATCGGTCTGGCTCAGATACCAAGCCGGATCGAACAACGGATGAGGCTTCCGTCCTTCTCGGGCGCCAAATGCTATATAATGCTTTAGAGGCAGTATCCCGTCGGTGGCGACGTCAGTATATTCTCGCAGATAGAAATCCGGATCGAATAGCGGGTGAGGGGGTCGCATTCGCCCCGTGGCATTCCTGATATAGTGCAGTAAAGGATCTACTCTCTCCGGCAGTCGGTCCCAATTCTCTCGATAGAATTTAGGCGAAAATAAAGGATGCGTTCTTGCTCTTTCCTTTTCAGGTATCGAGAGATAATGTTCCAGCGGATTTTGCTTGCTGAAGTCGATGTCCGGGTAGGACTTCTGATAAAATTCAATATCGAACAGCGGTGACGGCGATATCCGGCTGTGAAAGCCTACGGTGCAGTAGTGCTGATAGGCGTTAGCCGAGCGAGTATTGACGAATATTTTGTACCAATTGGAATCGAACAGCATCTCCGGCTTATGGTGCCCGGCCGGACCGCTGGACCTTTGGCCCTTCGGGCTGCCGGATATCAGAAGCGTCCCGAAATCCTCGGAGTCCAAAGCAGGATGACTGCCCTTGAACAGCCGCTCCCACTCGGGTGAGCTGCCGATGATTTGCTTCATCTCCTCGATCAGCTTCTGCTCAGGGTAACGTGGCGCACCGAAGGTCGGCCGGATCGTGCGGGCGAAACCCATGAATTTGAACTCGATGGCGTTCAGGTGCTCGAGCTTCGCATCTTCCACGGTGAGGAAAAGGAGAAAGCCCTTCTCGCCGTTTTGCAGGTTGGCGCGATCGTAAAAGATGACCAAGGGGCTTCTGGTGACGGTCCCGTCCTCGAACGAGGCGACGACGGCTTCGGGACCTGGCTCATTTGCCCACGTAACGGAAAGCCACCCGCAGACAAGCCAGCATTCCGCGGCCGCATGGTAGCCATAGTAGTCGATGAAGCCGTGCAGGAAGCGAAGCTCCGGGGAGCCCTTGCCGCGCGGCCACAGCACTTCCGACAGCGCCTGGCATTCGGGGTTTTGCTGTTCCCGGATCAGAATGGGGCCGACCGTCTCGAGAAGCTCTTCATCTGTTGGAGGAGCACCGAGTGCTGTGACCGCCAACTCGGCGGAGGCGGCCGGGAAGATGAGGTCGACTGAGCGCAGCCGCGCCTCGGTTGCGCTCGGGCTTTCCAGAAACAGGATGAGTCCGATGCCCCGCCCCTCAAGTCCCACGCGCTGGTAGAACGCTGGCGAGAGTTCGGCCGCAACCTCTGTGTCCTCGAAGTGCGCGACGATCTTCGCTGCGCCCATGGTGGTCGCTTCGGCCGCTATCCAGCCATAGATCAACCATCCGCGGGCGCCGCGGTGATAACCGTAGAGATCAATATGCCCTTCGAGCCGCTTGATTTCGTCCACTGGTGCGACGGCCGGCAACAGTTCCGGCCTGAATTCTTTCAGCTTGGTGGTGAATGCCGGACTTTCCGAATGTGGCTGCAGCGCAGCCTTGAACTCTTCCAATGTGGCGGCCTGCTTCTCGTCGCCCTCGATGTCGATGGGTGAGGGGGCGACACCGATGTGGAGCGTGCTGAGCGCTGGCCACGCCTGGTCTCCCAGCGGGCTTTCGAGGGACATCAGGTAGCCAACGCCTTTTCCGCGCACGTCCGCGCGATCGAAGAATACACCGGTAAGCGCGCCTTTGAGTTCCTGATCGCCGAACCGCGCGACCGTGGGAGGCGTCTCGGTTTCCGGCCAGGGCTGGGAAACCCAACCGAGAAAAAGCCAGCCTGGTGGAGAAGAGACGTATGCGTAGAGATCGACATACCCCTCAGCCGTGCTCGTTGGTGCATCGGCACGCCCGTCCACCGGCAGCCATTCCGACAGCGTGGAGAGATCGGCATTCGCACCGGGGTTTGCCAAGATCGATTGAAGGATGCCGGATAGCTGCTCGACCGTAATCGGCTCCCTTCCATTGCCCTCGAGATCGAGCCGAAAACCGTTAGTTTGCACGGCAAGCGTATCTAGGCAGCTCTTGGAGAGCTGCCGCTTCTTGGGCTTGGCCTGCATCGCGATGACGATCCCAACCCCGCGCTGTTCCAACCCGGCCCGATCGTAAAAGCCGGCAAACGCCGGGCCAGTCTCGGTGCGGTCGCCAAATCTTCCGGCGACCTCGACGAGCTCGCTATCGGTCCAGCGCCGCGATGCCCAGCCAACGAAAACCCAACACCGAGCCGAGGGGTTATAGCCATACGCATCTACGTGCCCGAGCAGTGGTGGCGCCGGGGCGTAGGCATGCCGAACGCCCCCTTCATCCTCAAGGCTGCCATTTGTCTGGGTCTGCCGTTCGTCCCTCTCCGCGCGATCGAGATCGCCGAGCTTTCGCAGACGGATTTGTTGAAACGCAAATGCGATCAGGCGCTCATCAGGTTCGCCATTGATTGCATTTTGCGATGACGCGTCTGGGTGCGTGAAACTGATCGTTATCTCTGCCCGGTTTTCGAGAAGGTCCCATGGGAGCAGACATTCCAACGTGGCTGTCACGCGAACTTGGAAGCTCGCGACATTTGATCCGTTGACGACGACCTCCAGATTTTGGACCGAGATTTTGCCGTCGCACGTGAACGGGTGAACATCGAATTCAAGCATGTAGTCGGCCGGCTCTTCCGGCTGCGGCAGCACCAGATCGCTGGAAAAGCCGTTGGTCCATGTATAGCTCGGCTCGGGCTCCGACCACCCGTCGCGCCGGTATGCAAGACTATTGCCACCGTGCCCGAAGTCGATCGCAAAGCTAAAAACCGGGGCGTTCATCGGGAAATCCGGAAATGTATTATACAAGCGTCAGTGCCGGCCTATGGGAGACGCAGCGAAGTGCCGACGATGCGGTATCAATACCTTACCGTCATGGTTTCACTTCGTAACTGGCCTACCCCGAGGATCAGGCTCTCGACCAGGGCGCAGGAATAGTAAGTACCAGATCAACAAGCTCGGACAAGCCTAAAAATCTTCCGGAACGGCCTCTTAGCTCTTTTGTCTCAGCCTGGCCGCCTCTCTGTTCAGAGGTCTAGATCGATCTGGATCCCGCTAGCGCATATGCATTGCGACAAATATCCAACCAACAATTTAATGAGAAATCGTGTGCATCTTCCCCAGGCGCGAAACGATCGATATGACCTTTGAGGAGGCCGGGCCTAATCGTTTCCACGCTGCCGGGCGGAGGGGCGTCGTCGCTAAGCTCGACCCAGAGCAGAACGCCGGGACCATATGCTCGGATTGCCGATTGCAATTCGATCGCTTCAGCATCCGATAGCTCCCGCATGCCGTGATAGACGAAAATCTTGCGCCCTTCCCTGAGGTCCTCCAACATCTTCCGGCGTAAAAATGGGAGCCGCATGGCTTCCCGGCGCTTGATGTCGTCGGGGGCGGCCTCCCCGATCAACACCCAAGGGTGATAAAGAAAGCCGAAACGCCGGTCGATCACCAGATATTCCGACGCCGCTGCCTGCACATCGAGCTGGTCGATGCCGCCCATCCCCGCGAAACGATGCTTCAGGCCATTAAGAAGCTTCGGCAACGGTGCGCTGGCAAATCGAAGCAAGCCGAGCGGCTCAGACCCACAGCGGCGCTGCACCAAACCAAACTCGCAATTCTCGCCCAGGCTCTCAAACTGCATCATCAGTCGATTCTCCGACAGCGCGGCGCGGTGAGATCCGATGGCTGAATCGTCGCTCTGTCCGTGATCGGACTGAGGCAGGAATTGGAGCCGCTCGAGAGCAAAGGCGATCTCCCGATGGTCTCGCACGCCGTTCACTTCGCTCGGCCTGGCCGCGTCGGGGTGCACCAGCTTCACGAGGATTGTCTCATGCGGCTCAACGACCGACCAAGGAACCGTGCATCCGATGGCGGTGGGCTCTTGAACTTCGAATGCGCCCAATTGGGTTCCGTTAACGTAAACAGCCAGGCGCTGGTGCGGCAATGTTTCTCTCCAGACGAAGGGGCCAAGCCGCAATATTAATCGGTATTCGCCCGAGACAGCCGGCCGCGGCAGTTCGAGCGTGCTGTCCGGGCCGATGGTCCAGGTATGGTCTGGTTCGGGTCGGCCCCAGCCGGTTCGGCAAAATTCTCCGCTATTTCCTCTGATCCCGAAATCAACAGATAACCACTCGGTCATGTTTTCCACGCAAACGCTCCAGCGTCATCCCATCATCGCTTTTTGCCGCAAGTAGCTTCAAGCTCCGTTCCCCTGTCAATGTCAGGCCCTGTACCCCTGTTTTTTGGCCCCATGCGGCTAGGCCGCCCGCTGGAGACGACTATACGCGGGCAAAATTCCCGCCTGGACGAAAATAAAAAGATTTTAGTAAATTATTATTTAGATGTCGTGGCTTCATCCGTCAGTGGCAACTCCAAGAATTTGAGTTGCAGTTGAATGTTGATGGCAGATCGCGAAACATGGACTTTGGAGCAGCGCATGTCAGCGAGTCTCCGTTTGGCGCCGACGCCAAAGCGCGAGCGCGTTGGCGCAGATCTCCAGCCAGATTTCCAGGGACAGGTCGTGCGCGTTCTCGTTTGGCGCGAACCTGTCGATATAGCCTCTGATCAGTCCCGGCATGACCCATTCGGCGGTGCCTGGCGGATGCGTTGCGTCGGTTGGGACGACCCACAGCAAGGTATTCGAGCCATGCGCGTTGAGGGCGGTGAGCAATGGGAGGATCTCCTCCTCGCGTAGCGGTATGTTGCGTTTGCAGACGAAGATCTTTTCGCCGGCGCGCAGGTCCTCCATGAACTTGCGGACCAGGAATTTGAGCCGCGCGGACTCACTGATGACGAACTTGTCCTCGTCGATTTCCCCCCTGTAGCGGAAGGTGTGGTAGACGAGGCCGTATCTCTTCTCCTGAATGATATATTCGGGCTTGGTCTTCCCCTCGAGGCGGAAGTCCAGACCGTCCCGGTCGCCCAGGCCGGCGAAACCGGCTTCCAGTCCGCGCAGCAGGCTGGGCAGAAGCGTGTTGGCAAAGCGAAGCAAGCTCAGCGGCTCGGCGCTGCAGCGGCGCTGCATCAGCCCGAACTCGCAGTTTTCGCCCAGGCTTTCGAAACGGGAAACGAATTCGTCCGGCGCTATGCCGGTGCGCTGTTGTATTTCGGTGATCTGCAGGCCGCCGTCTCCCAGTATGGCGCCGTCGCGCTGCGGCTCCTCGACGCACCAGATTTCCATCTCGCTCACCGAAATTGCGAGCAGGCGGTGGTCCTTCTGGCCGGACGACAGCGCGCTGGGGCGCGTAGCATCGGGATGGTCGAATACCAGCGTCAGGTCGCCGTCGGGCACCAGTTCCGGCGGGATTCTGAAGCCGAACCGTCCGCCGGCCGTCAGGTCGGTTTGGACGAACGGCACGCCGCCTATCGAAATCGAGAGATGCTGGGCGTTCAGCGATGGCGCGCTGATCAACGGCTCGACGTCCAATATCAGAAGATAGTCGCCGCCGGCGGTAAGCGGCCCGAGCGTGATTTCGCTGAAGGCGCCGACCATCCATCTAAAGTTCCCTTCGGCCAGAGACCAACCGTCTCCGACATGTTTTTCGCACTGCCCATCTTTCCCGAAATCAATGCGTAGAACTTGCTTGATCGCCACTCGTTGGTCGCTCCTGAGACGGTCCCTACCTTGACGGTCCTTACCTTAACGCAATACGGCGGCGTTGCATGCCCGGATGACGAGGCAACCGCCGACGACTCTACAATTGTGCCATTTTGGGTGAATTGCTAGCATCCCGTGCCGGATGGGTTGAATGCGTATTGTGATGCTACGATAATGACTTCGCTCATCGGGAACCTCGATCCAGGCTTTCTCTAGACGGCGGGCCAGATATGGCATTTCTAAGCCCGACCAGCAAACTTCGGAGACATATGCGTGACAGACCTTCATTGGCTGCCGATCCTACCTGATTGGCGCGAACGTGTCCGTGCGCTTGGCACCCATCCCGCGCCGTGGGAGGAGGTCGTGCAGCTTGCGAACGCGCAGTTGAATTTCGTCCTCACCAATTCGCTGGACGAGATGAAAAGGCGAGCCTTCTCCGCGCCTCCGGCCGAACTGGCGACCAAGCCGGTGCGTTTGGCGATCCTCGGCTCCTGCACGCTCGCCCATCTGCACGGCGCGATCCGCGTCGCGGGCCTGCGCCGCGGCATCTGGATCGACACTTACGAAAACGAGTTCGGCCAGTATCTGCAGGAGCTGTCCGATACGTCGTCGGAGTTGCACGCATTCAGGCCGACTTCCGTGCTGTTCGTCTTCGACGCGTATCACGTCTGCGGCGGCCTGACCTCCGGCATGGACGACGCGGCCGCCGCCGCGCTGCTGGATGAGGTCAAGGAGCGTATCCGCGAGGCCTGGCGTCTGGCGCGCGAGGCCTTCCGCTGCCCGATCCTGCAGCAGACAGTCCTGCCGGTCCACCCGACCCTGCTGGGCGGCAACGAGCATCGCCTGGCCGGGTCGCGGGCGGCCTTCGTGGCGCGGCTCAACAACGACCTGCGGGCGATGGCCGACGCCGAAGGCGTCGACCTGATCGCCGTCGATGCCCGCGCCGCGGTCGATGGTGTGACGAAATGGCACGACACCGCGCTGTGGCATCGCTCCAAGCAGGAGATCGCGCTCACCGCGGCGCCGTTCTATGGCGACCTGGTCGGGCGGATGCTCGCCGCCAAGCAGGGGCGTGCGGCAAAGTGCCTGGTGCTCGACCTCGACAATACGGTCTGGGGCGGGGTGATCGGCGACGACGGGCTGGAAGGCATCGTGCTCGGGCAGGGCAGTCCGCTGGGCGAGGCCTATACGGCGTTCCAGGACTATGCGCGCGAATTGTCGCGGCGTGGCATCATCCTGGCGGTCTGCTCCAAGAACGACGAAGCCAACGCCGTCGAGCCGTTCGAGAAGCATCCGGAAATGGTGCTGAAGCGCGGCGACATCGCCTGCTTCGTCGCCAACTGGTCCGACAAGGCGTCCAATATCCGCGCCATCGCCAAGGAACTGAATATCGGCATCGATTCGCTGGTCTTCATCGATGACAACCCGTTCGAGCGCAACCTGGTCCGGCAGGAGCTGCCGATGGTCGCGGTGCCTGAGGTTGCCGACGACCCGACCTATTACCCGACGGCAATCGCCGACGCCGGCTATTTCGACGGCATCACCATCACCGACGAGGACCGGGAACGGTCCGGCCAGTATCAGGGCAATCTCGCACGCGACGCGCTGAAGGCCTCGGTCACCGACCTCGATTCCTATCTGCGCGGCCTGGAGATGCAACTCGTCTGGCGCCGGTTCGACAAGGTCGGCCTGCAGCGGACGGTCCAGCTCATCAACAAGTCGAACCAGTTCAACCTGACGACCCGCCGCTATACCGAGGAAGAGGTGCTGGCGGTGATGGACGACCCCAAGGCGTTCGGCCTGCAGCTCAGGCTGATCGACCGGTTCGGCGATAACGGCGTGATCGCGATCATCATCGGCTGGCTCAATGGCGATAATGACCTCTATATCGACACCTGGCTGATGAGCTGCCGTGTGCTCGGCCGCCAGGTCGAGCCGACGACGCTGAACCTCGTCGCCGCCGAGGCGCGGCGCTTAGGCGCAGGCAAGCTGATCCGCGAATATTTTACGACCAAGAAAAATGGCATGGTAAGGGAAGACTAAAAGCGGACAGGTGTGAAGTAGGACAATGGCCGACGAGGGGCGGGGACAGTGAACGTG
>CAZNNJ010000241.1:0-7728 GCA_964574305.1 uncultured Rhodospirillales bacterium
CTTTCTCGCTGCCGGGCCCGGCGCCGTGTCCGTAACGCCGTCAGGCTTCGGGCAATCGTACGGGGGGGCGATCGCGATCGGCACGCAGGTGGTCGACAAGGATCATCGCGACAGGCTCGTTCCGTGCCGGCCCGCCTCGGCGAAGGGGCCGGACGACGGCTGCGCGGCGCAATTCCTACGCCACTATGGCCGCCTGCTGTTCCGCCACCCGATGGTTGAGGGGAAGCTGCAGCAGCGCGTCGGCGATGCAAACCGGGCGGCAGCGGTCACAGGAGACTTCTATTCCGGGTTGGCCTACGCCCTTGCGCCGATGCTTTATTCGCCGGAGTTCCTGTTCCGGATGGAAACGTCAGAGTCCGATCCAGCGCACCCTGGGGTCGCACGGCTTGACGGATTCTCCAAGGCGTCACGGCTCAGCTTCCTGCTTTGGAACACGACCCCAGACGACGAATTGCTGTCGGCTACCGAACATGGCGACTTGGACACACGCCGAGGGCTGTCGCGCCAGGTCGATCGCATGCTTAAGTCACCGCGCCTCGAAAGTGGGGTGCGCGCATTTCTGACGGATTTTCTGGGGTTCGACGAGTTCGACACGCTCGCCAAGGACCCAGTGCTTTATCCGGCCTTCAACCAGCGGGTGGCGGTCGACGCCAAGGAGCAGGTGCTGCGGACCGCGATCGACCAGCTGGTGACGCGCGACGGCGACTATCGCGATCTTTTCACCACCCGTCGAACCTTTCTCACCCGGTCGCTCGGGCCAATCTATGACGTGCCGGTCCGGGCCGAAACCGGATGGGAGCCGCACGAGTTTCCCGCCGACGATCCGCGCGCCGGTCTGTTGACCGAGGTGGGATTCACCGGGCTGCATTCCCATCCCGGACGTAGCTCGCCCACATTGCGGGGCAAGGCGATCCGCGAATTGATCCTGTGCGAGCCGGTTCCGGCGCCGCCGGCCAATGTGAATTTCGCGCTCGTCCAGGACACGACCAATCCGCGCTTCCGCACCGCGCGCGACCGGCTGACGGCGCATCGCGCGGAGCCGACCTGTGCCGGCTGTCACAAGATCATGGATCCGGTCGGGCTCGCGCTCGAGAACTTCGATGCCCTCGGCGCGTACCGGGTCTCGGAAAACGGGGCGCCGATCGATGCGGGCGGCGATCTCGATGGCATGAAATTCACCGACCCGGCTGGGCTCGGGCGGGCGATGCACGGCAATCCCGCGACCGTCTCCTGCCTGGTCGGCAGCCTCTATCGCTACGCGACCGGCCGCACGATCGATAAGGCCGAACAGCCTTGGCAGCACTGGCTTGAGCAGCGATTCGCCGCGGACGGCTATCGGGTTCCAGCCTTGCTGCGGCGGATTGCGACGAGTGACGCCTTTTTTGCCGTCACGCCGGAGGCGCAGCCGCTACCAGCCAAAGAGGCGATGCAATGATTTCGAATCTCAGCCGCAGGTCGCTTCTCCGCACCGCGCTGCGGGGCGCAGGTGCGACGGTCGCGCTACCGTTTCTGGACTGTTTTCTAAATGAGAACGGCACTGCGCTCGCCGGCGGTGCCGCTCTGCCCGTCCGCTTCGGCACGTGGTTCTGGGGCTGCGGGATGACTGCCGCGCGCTGGATCCCCAAGACTGTCGGGCAGGGCTACGAGGTCACGCCTGAGCTGAAACCGATGGCTGCTTATCGCGACCAGGTCAGTCTCCTGACGAATTTCGACGTGATCCTCGATGGGGCGCCGAACATGGCCCATATCAGCGGGCCGATCGGGTTCAGGACCGGCGCGCTTCCCGGCGGGGGCGCGGACCTGCCGTCGTTCGACGTCCTGATAGCCGACGTGATCGGCGTCAATAGCCGCTTCCGGTCGCTCGAGGTCGCCTGCACCGGCGATCCGAAGCACAGTTACAGCCAGCGCAGCGCCGCGGTATCCAACGCGTCGGAAACATCGCCGGTTGCTCTGTATACGCGCATCTTCGGGCCGGAGTTTCAGGACCCCAATGCGTCGGACTTCAAACCGGACCCCAAGGTCATGCTGCGCAAGAGCGTGATGTCCGAGGTTCGGGACGACCGCGACGAGCTGATGAAGCGGGTCGGCGCCGCCGACCGGATACGGCTCGACGAATATTTCACGTCGCTGCGGCAGCTCGAGCAGCAGCTGGAGCTTCAGCTGCAGAAGCCGCCGCCGGCCGTAGCCTGCGTGGTCCCGTCCAAGCCGAAGGACATGGAGGTCGGCTCGGAGATTGAACAGGTCGTTGCGACGCACGCGCTGATGACGCAGCTCGTCGCGATGGCGCTGGCCTGCAACCAGACGCGGGCCTTCAACGTTGTATTCTCGAATTCCTCATCCGTGCTGCGGAAAAACGGGACCAACACCACCCATCATCAGCTCACCCATGAAGAGCCGGTCGACGAAAAACTCGGCTACCAGCCCGAAGCGACCTATTTCCTCGAGCGCAGCATGGCGGCCTGGGGCGCGTTTCTCGAAACCCTCGCCGCAGTCCGCGAGGGCGACGGTACGCTGTTGGACAACAGCATGATCCTCGCGCATTCCTGCACATCCTACGCCAAGACCCATGCCATCGAGGGGCTGCCGGCGATGATCGCCGGCAAGGCCGGCGGCCGGCTCAAGCCGGGCCTCCATGTCGACGGCAATGGGACGCCGGCGTCCCGGATCGGCTTTACCGCCATGCAGCTCATGGGCGTGCCGGCCGATCGCTGGGGTCAGAAATCGATGACGGTGACCAAGCCGGTCAACGAGATCGTCGTCTGACGACGATTTTAGCCTGCCGGCTCGGTGAATGCCGACCGGCTTATCCGTAACGACGAAACCATAGGGAGTAATGGGCTTTGAAGCAGTTTCTTATCGTATCGGCTGCGGTTGCCATGGTCGGGCTGACCACCGTCGCAACTGCCTTGGCGGAAGACACATACAGCATGCAGCCTGGGCCTGCCGGGTTCGGGCGCAAGATGAGCTTTTCTTCGTCCAAGATCGTCGTCGCGGACCCGGCTGTGGCGCTGAAATTCTATTCCGGCGTCCTCGGCATGAAGGAAACCGGTCACTACCATAACGCGCAGATCGACGAGACGATGCTGAAGCTCGATGGCGACGGCGAGCCGACTCTGGTCTTGGTGCACTACGCCGATAACCGGAAGATCGAGCTCGGCACGGCGTATGGCAATCTCGTGTTCGTGACGCCGGACATCAAAGGCTTGGTCGCCAAGTTGAGGGCAGGCGGCTACAAGGTCCCGAAAGACCCAGCGGCGAGCACGCAGATGGGAATCATCGTTGGATTCGCTGAGGACCCGGAGGGGCGCCCAATCGAACTCGTCGAAATGCTCAAGAAGTAAAATCCGAAGGAGCGGCGCGCCTGATCGCCTCGCGCGCCGCTTGCCTTTACGCGAAGTACCAGAGCACGGCCTCGGAGCGGACAAGCCTGGCTCGAACGCCTTTGCTGGTGCTCAATTGACGGAAGTTATGGACAGACCCAACCTCCGGCACCGCGCGAACCGAGCGTCGGCCGACGACCGAGCGGAATGCGACGTGACCGACTGGCGAGCGGCTAGCGCGAGGCTAGTCTGACCACGTTCCTCCATAAGGATCTGCGATGAGCGATAAGACTGCCCCTGTCTATGTTATCGATGAAATCGTGCCGAAGCCGGGGCATGCCCGGACGCTCTTTGAAGCGTACCTCGCCCGCTATGCGCCGGGCGCAGTCTCACGCGGCATGAAGCTTGAGCATAGCCTGGTCGAGCCTGCCTTCTGGACCGAAGATGGGTCGAACCGGCTCATGTTCATTTGGTCTCTACCCGGAGTTGGTGCGGTCTGGGGCAAGAACTTCGCGAGCCGGCAGGATCCCGAACTTGTCGCCTGGTGGTCCGATGTCGACAGCCAATCTTTAAGCCGGCGCCGGTCGACCCTGTGCGAGGGCGCCGATATTGGGAGCGTGACCGATGTTTAGTGTCGTTAAGGTTATTTCCCTCAACCCGGCGGGCGAAGGCCGTACCCAGGGCGCGGTGATCGACGAGCTGCGCCAAGCCGCCGGCAACATCCCGGCGGTTCTAAGCGTGCTCGCGGAACCGACCTTGCCCGGCGTCTACAATGGCGGCGACATCATTTTCCGCGTTCAGTTCGCCGATCGCGCCGCCTACGAGGCCGCCGAGAGACATGCGACCTGGGGACGGGTCAATGCCGTGCTTGCAGATCAAGACAAGGTCGGACTTGTCCAGTCGGCCGCCTGTGAGGCCTTTTCCGCGGGAGGTCGGTCGCCAGACACCGGCATCTATCGCGTCGCACTCTTTTGCGCTAATCGCGATGCGACGCCCGATCGCCAAGCCCAATGGGAAGCCGAAGTCGCGGAGATGCCACGGCACGTCACGAGTATCCGGAGCTGGCAGCTTGGGCGTGTCATGGAGACCAGCGGAAGCCGCGGGTGGACCCATGTTTGGGAACAGGAATACGACACATTGGAGGGCCTGACTGGCCCCTACATGATGCACCCATGCCACTGGGCACAGGTCGATCGCTGGTTCGATCCTGAATATCCGGAGTGGCTGGTCGATACCCTGGTGTGCCACACATTCTGCGCGACAAAGGCTCCCGTCATCGTGAGTTCTTAAAGCAGCCTGTGCAGAGGACGTGCGGAAGGCGCTCCCGCCATCGGACCAGGATGAGAGATACGCAGTGTCGGGCTAGGGCGGATGACCGATTCCAATAGTGCGCGCGGGCGATGTCCATGGACGAAAAACTGCGAGTGGCCTGACTGGGGGAACGCCGGCATGATCGACCTAAGACGTGTGATATTCGGCGCGGCCGCGCTTTTATCGGTCGCCTGCGAGGCGGGTGCGGACTCACCGGCGGCTCCTCCGCCGATCCCCGGATGGGACGCCTTCGCGAGCGGTCTCCAAGACTTGCCGACTAAGGTATTGGAAAAGCTTCCCGAGCGCGTTCGCAACGATCCGCAGATCAGGCAGGAGGTCGGCCGACTCATGCTCGAAGCGATCGCGGTCAGCTCGATGAACGCGGTCTGGTCCGATCCAGACCACCCGATGTTCCTGCCACTGTCGAACGTCGTCCTCAATATCTTCCAGCCAAACGCGGACACCGTTTACCGGGCGACCGACATCAAAGCGGGCGGCGCTTATCGTTTGAGAGGGCGCAAAGGCTCGGTGCGCATCGCCAATATCGGCGCCTTTCCGGCGCCCGATGCCGATGGGCATCTCCGCGCTTCCCAATATTACGATATCAATGCGCTGCATGCCGATGCCAACGGCGATTTCGACGTCCTCTTGAGTCCGGTAAAGCCCCAAGCATATGCCGGGGACTGGTGGCAGCTCGACCCGGGAGCCGTTCGCCTCTTGCTTCGCGCAGTCTCGTCGGACTGGTCGAAAGAACGCGATCCCACGATCTCAATTGAGCGGGTCGATGCGCCGGCGCCCCGCCCGAGGCCACCCGCTGCGGAAATCGAGCGGCGGTTACAGAAAGTCTCCGAATCAACCCTGGGCGAAGCGCTGCTGCTCGTCAATCATGTCGAGCAGCTCAGGGCGGAGGGCTACGTTAACACGAAGATGAAAGTCTGGGATGTCACCGCCAATTACGGCGGCATCTTCGGACAGTTCTATTATGAGGCCGTGTACGATCTGAAAGACGATGAGGCGCTGGTTATCGAGACCGACTATCCCAAAGGCTGTGCGTATGCCTCGCTGCTGCTAACCGACGAAATCTTCGAGACGACCGATTGGTACAATAACGAGAGCAGCCTTAACGATGCACAATGGCATGTAGACTCCGACAACAAGCTTCGGGTCGTCGTGTCGGCGAAGGATCCGGGCGTCAAGAACTGGCTCGACGTCGCTGGCTATCCAACCGGTGTCGTGCAGGGTCGATGGATGCAATGCGGCGCAACGCCCGTGCCTTCGGTCCGGAAGGTGATGCTTGCCGACGTTCGGAAAACCCTTCCCAGCGAGACGGCTCTTGTCACACCCGCCGAGCGCGACCGAATCATCCGTGATCGTCGCGCTGCCTTTCAACAGCGGTTGCTCTGGTGATCCTTTCGCGGGCACTGGCATCGGCGACGACAAGACTGGTCGTCGGCTAGAGGGTTTGAGGGTGGGGTGCGGTAGTATTGGTTTCGCGATCCCGGCCAGGACGCCGCTAAAGCCGCTTATCTTCAGCGGAATCGCCGCGCATTTTGGACCGTCGGGCGCCTATGGCTACGTGCCGGAAGGTGATACTCGCGGGCCCAGGCTAACGCGGCGGTCGCTTCGTCGGTTTTATCGCTCGGGCTGTCGAAGGTGGTTGGTCCGAGCGACACCTCTCATTCGCCGCGATTTGCCAGCGGCTGATCGCTTCTGCTGCCGAATGCCCAGCCTCGCCGACCTTTTCGGCATCCACCTCGGCGAAAGCGAGCCAGGAACGATCGTCCTCCTGTATCAGCGTGACGGAATAGAACCTCAGTCCGACAGGGATGCGGTGTTGCATTGCTTATAGGGCCTCCACCGGCGTGAGCCGGCGATGCGCGGTGCCGATAGGCCGGCCCGCAGCTTATGCAAAACCTACCTAAAATTCGGTATGCGCGGCAGCGAAAACGGGCGCTGCGGCATGCCTCGAACTGCTTTCGTCGATTTTTTGTCAGGATATCGACGCGACCGCAGACTGGCTTCGGCAGTGCGGCCGAATCACCATCGCTGCCTGCCCCGGGAGCGGAGGGGAAGCCTTCCACTGCGGCCGAGTCGAGGTCTCGGCCGACCCCTCGAGGGATCGGCCGGTTGGTTTACGATCTCACCGGACTTCCAACTCTCCGTTGTGTAGGAAGCAGGTTTTCGTGAACTTGGTCAGGTCAGCGGGATTGGGTAGGCGTACGTCCAACAGGTCCGGAAGAGTTTTGAGTTTGACGTCGAACGAGCGATCGATTTGGGATAGCGCGACGATGATCGAGGGCGCAGTCCGAGCGAAGTTCGAAAGCGTCTCCACCTGAACTGCAAGTTCCGGATTTCGTCGCCTTTGGTCCAGTAACTGCAGGTAGTCGATCACCACGAGGCTATCGCGCTGCCGGAGCCCAACGCGGTCGACGATATAGTCCGCACAGATTTCGTCCGCGGTGTCGATGACCAAAGTGTCCTCGGTTTCATCCACCTCGAAGGCAAAGCCTCGAAGGAGATCGGCGATGGCCGGTTTATTTTCTTCAAGGCTGAAGAAAAAGCTGCGTACGCCTGCTCGCGCCGCCTCTACCGCCAGCTCGAGGCCAAGCAGGGTCTTGCCATGGCCAGGCCGCGCGCCGAGCAGTGCAAGGTCGCCGGGTGCAAGTTGAGCCAGGAGTTTAGGCGCCGGACGGAGATCCCGGCTGGAGCTCGCGAGATGACTCCAGCTGCGATATCCTTCTCGTCTCGCAACTTGATCAAGTGTTGCGTGCAGTGGCTCGTGTGTTTCGCGGGAAAGCAGCTTCGCCTGTCTTTTCAGGTGGAAAATCGGCGCAGACAACTTCATCGAAAGCCTCCCTTTCGAGCAGCTTCTGCAACCCCTCCTTATGCATGCGCTCGAATAGAGTGCGTTCGATTGAGTCAGTTGCCCCGCATGTCGGATGCTTCCCAAATCGGAGGGAGGAGGCATGGGCCATGCCATCAGAGCGAAGCTAATATCGCAGCGTTGGTCGGGCAAGCTCCATTGTTACCCGGCGACACCTAATTATGGCCGGCTCCTCATTGCCAGGACGTCCGATCCTTGCCCCTCGATCCGATC
>CAZNNJ010000242.1:0-7725 GCA_964574305.1 uncultured Rhodospirillales bacterium
GGGAAGCGTGGGCCCGGCGGCGGGGCTGCTATACGGCGCCGACGTGGGCGATCGCCGCACTTCGGGATAGGTCGGCTTTTCCTCGTCCGAGGCTAGCGTCGCTTCCAGGCTTGCCTTGATCCTCCTATAGAAAGCGCCGAAATCCGCGGTCCGGAAAATCTGCGGTTCGAAGTCGGTCCAAGGTTGGACGACAGACATATGCTCGGGAAGGATGCGCTGGGTTGCCGCGAGCAGGTCCGTATAGAGGCTAAGCTGCAAGACGGTTCCGCCCTTGGTTTCTCGGGCGAGCTTTGTGTCGACGACCTCGAAAGACCATTCGCCGTCCGAGACCGGTCGGTCGACCCGCCGTAGAATATCAGCTCGTCCACCCCAGGAGCCCTGCGCCAGCGCACCCTGCACAATCACCGAACGACCTGCTTTCATCGCTGAAATTGTTTCCGCGATAGCGTTGTCGGTGATGTCGAAACCATTAATAACGGTCGCGTCGAAGCCTTGCGCCTTTAGGTGCTCGACATAGTCTCGCTCATGTCTGGCGCCACGTTCCCAGAGAACCTCGAGCAATGGATCCCAGCTCTTTGGTCTGCCGAGCGATCCACGCGCGACCGCGTGCTCCAGTTGCGTGAGGTGCTGGCAGTTCAGATATTCAACCAGATCCGTTGCGCTCAGCCTGAGCGTCCCGCCCTTCAGCAGCATGGCTCCCTCACAGTCTCGGTCCATCGCCACGATAACAGCTACCGTGGTTATAGAAGCCCTTTATTAGTGGTCTTCTTTTTTATCCGCTTGATTGGCGGAGTGGATTGCCTATTGCTTTCAGCAGTATGCCCCGCCCCAATCAAATCGCTCCCCGTAAGCCGCTGACAGAAGAGGAGATCAAGGCCGCGACGTATGTTGGTAGCGCGGAGCACAAGGTGCAGCGCTGGTGGGGTGGATACCCGCAAGCCTGGGAGAAGCCTGGCGTCGTGGCGAAGCGACCCAAAAAGCAGCACACATCGATTTGTCGGAAAGTTTCCGAAGCGGATCGAGAGGAGGCCTCGTGTTGGGTGCGCGCCGCGCTCCGGAGTGGCCAGCTCCGCTATCATGAGGGTGACAAGACCTACCCGAAGCATATTTGGTATAAGGACGCGAACGGAAATTTCTGGTTCGGGTTTGCTGTCAACGAAGTTTTAGGAACGTATAAAGGGTGGCCGGTAAGCGAGGCGGAAAAACGTGAAAAGTTCGATTGAATGGCAGGACGATGCGATCAACGCGGCTCCGGAGGAACGAGCCACGGTTGGAGATTTGCGTCTCTTCCTCAACGGTCTGAACGTCACGACCTACATTTTAGACAACAAGGTATCTGATCACGTGACGATCGCCCTCTACGGGCTCGTCGAAGGGATTGTCCACGACTGGTGGCAGATCTTCGGGGCACGTGATCGTGAGGTTTCTCTGCGTCGATATCGGACGGGATATCTTCTCCCCGACGTCCGCATTCAGTTCGATGGCGCCGCTTTCGAAGTTTCGGCGCACGAATTCGCCTTCACCGATCCGAACCTTCGGTTTGTGGGGGGTGGCACATCCGAAGTCTTGTCGCGGGAGGACGGAGAGGCAAGCCTATCCAAGCTCGTGCAGGAGGTTCTGCAGCGCCTCGCGGACCGCGGAATCCGCGACACGAGCGCCGAGCTTCGGTGGCGGCGTATTCGGGCGTCCCTGGCGTCAGGTCAGAGCGAATTTTGCGAGGCTGCGGGCGGATTGGGCCTGGATCCTTACCAAATCTCCGATAAAGCCGCAGACTTCATCGAGAGAGCTGAACGGTTTTTCGGTACCGAATCTCTCGTGGAGTTCGTTTCCGGCGCGGACGATGTCGACCAGAGCCGTCTGATGGAATGGGTCGACAGCATGACGCGGAAGAAGGGCTTCAACTACCGCCTTGCGAGCCTTCGCCCTGTCGTCGATCAGATATCCAAAGAGGTTCCGAAGCGGAGCGGGGAGCCTGCTTGGGCCGCGGGCTACAGGCGCGCGCGCGCCATCCGGAAGGCTCTCGGATTAAAGCAGAACCACCGCTTTGCCTCCTTTTGGGAACTCGCTCGCCTTTTCGGCGCAGCGAAGAACTACAATCTTGCGCCCAAGGTGAATGGCATAAACGCGCTGCGGCGCGAAGCGCCGGACGGCGTTCACGTGCATGTTCGCAACCACGGAGATTATGAAGGCAGCTCGGCCACGCACTTGTTTGCGCTCGCCCGAGCGATTGGCGACACCGCGTGTTTCCCTGAGGCCGAAAACTCCCCGGTGAACAAGCTACACAAAGCGTATCGGCAGGCCGCTGGTCGGGCATTCGCCGCCGAATTCCTGGCGCCGATCGACGAGATCCTGTCGATGCGGGAAGACGCGCTCGACGAATTCTCGATTGCTGACGAGTTTGGAGTTGCTCCAACGGTGATCGAGCGGCAGATCGAGAACAGGGCTCGAATCGTCGAGGCCTGTGCCTGACGACTGTAGGATCGACGGCGCCGGCGATCAATCGGCTGCATGCTAATTTGGAACGCCATATTGGGCGTTGCCCTGGCGGGCCGCGTGCTAGTCGCCGCGCGCGGCTCCCCGAGCCCCTGCCGGGTCTCGGCCTGGACGGTAGCGCCCGCTAACGCGGCTCGGTCACGAAGTGCCGCCGGCCGATAAGATACCAGGAGCGAGAGGTAGAGGGAGGCCGGATTTGCCGTGACGGGTTCAGGGCCGCGGGAGAGTCTCGCGGCGCCCGTCGCGGAGATACGCGATGTCATACTCAGGCGCACGCGCTCGATCCAGACAGGACCGGTCCAGCCTCTATTCAGGAATCACCGATGCCATCGTCGAGCAGCTGGAGGCGGGGCGGGTGCCCTGGGTCCAGCCGTGGAAGGCGGCGAACGCGCCGCTGTCCATGCCGAAGAATGCAGCTACCGATCGAGCCTACAGCGGCATCAACGTTTTGATTCTTTGGAATTCCGTGATCAAACACGGATTTCCAACCCAGAGCTGGCTCACATTTCGACAGGCCCTCGGTCTGGGCGGCAATGTCCGCAAGGGTGAGCGCGGCACGACCGTGGTCTATGCCGACCGTTTCATTCCCGACGCTGAGAAACAGCGGGCCCGCGAAACCGGCGAGGACGCACAGGCTATCCCGTTCCTGAAGCGCTTCACGGTCTTCAACGTGGCGCAATGCGACGGGCTGACTGACGATCAAGCCGCGATCATTGCGCCGCCGGCATCCGGTCTGATCGAACCCAAGGTCGAGGCGCTGATCGCGGCGACCGGCATCGATTTCCGCATCGGCGGCGGCGAAGCGTTCTACAGTCCAACCCACGACTATGTGCAGGTGCCACCGCCGGAAGCTTTCTTCGAGCCGATAAACTGGCACCGGACGGCCCTGCACGAATGTGGCCATGCGGTCGGCCACCCGACTCGTCTCAATCGCGATCTTTCTGGCGGATTCGGATCGCGGAAGTACGCGTTTGAAGAGCTTGTCGCGGAAATTTCGTCCGCCTTCTGCTGCGCCTCGCTCGGGATCGTGCCAACCGTCCGGCACGCCGACTACATCGGATCTTGGCTCGAGTTATGCCGAGCTCGGCATAAGCCCAGTAATCGCGAGCAGCTGATAATGCGAAGGAACGCCGCTATTCCGCAGTTTTCACCGGTTCGTAGCGAGCGTCCTTCGCATTATTTCAGAGCGCGTCGAGCCAGGCGAGCACACTTGCGTCTTTCTTCCAGGGCGATGGTTTGGTCGATGTGGCGGGGGTGCCAACCTGCTCAAGCGCCTTTCGTTTGGCCGTCAGATCGGCCTGGGCATAGTGGTTGGTGGTGTCGAGGCTAACATGACCGAGCCAACTGCGGATCACGGTGATATCGACGCCCGCGGATACCAGATGGACGGCAGTGGCGTGGCGGAAGCTATGCGGGGTGACCGTCTTCGATCGGAGCGAAGGTGTTTTTTTCGCAGCCGCCTCCACATAGGCAGCAAGCTTGTATCGGACCCCGGACGCGCCGAGCGGATCGCCATAGCGGTTGACGAAGAGCTGCTCATTATCGGCTCGCGGTTGCCGCTCCAGCAGTTTTTTGAGCAGCATGATCGTCTCGGGCCAGAGCGGGCATATCCGCTCCTTCCTGCCCTTGCCGAACAGCTTCACGCAGCTTGGAGCCTCGAACCGGATAGCAGCTGGGCATAGATCGAGCGCTTCCTGGATCCTCGCGCCGCTATTGTAGAGGAACGATAGCAGTGCATGATCCCGGGCACCTTCCAGGGTCGATCGATCGGGCTGAGCGAGGATCGCCTCCACCTCCGCCGGCTCAAGATAACAAGGAGCCGGCATCGGTCCGCGCTTTACCGGCGTGCTGAGGATCGCGGTGCATTGCGCGATTGCCGTCGGCTCCTTGCTCGCCACGAACGTGAAGAAGCTGCGGATCGCTGCGAGCCGGCAGTTACGCGTACCGATCGTGCCATGCCGATCATGCTCGGCATGATGTAGGAACGCGATGACCTGAGCCGCGGTAAGATCGGCCAATCGTAGCTGCACGACCTGACGGTTCTCATGCCCGGCGACGAACCGGAGGAACAGCCGCCAGGTGTCCCGATAGGAGCGCACCGTGTGGACCGAGGCGTTGCGCTGATCGACCAACCACTCGTAGAAGAACGATCGTAGCAGCGCTGGGAACGGGTCGGCTTTGGTCATGGCCGTCCCTCCTGCGTCAGAGTCAGGCACGGTGCTCCCAGGACGCGGAACCGCTCGCTGGCTTCCTGGAGCAGGTCCTGCGTGACCGTGATGTAGACCAGCGTCGAGTGGATATCACGGTGGCCCATGTAGGTCGCGAGGAACGGCAGCCGATCCTGTGGATTGATGCCGGCCCGGTACCATTCGAGTATCCTGTTGACGACCATTGAGTGGCGCAGATCGTGGAGACGTGGACCGATCTTGCCCCGCCGGGGCTTGAGGTCAGCTCGGCGAAGAACGTCCACCAGCAGCCAAGCGACAGCCGTAGGCGTATACCGGTGATTGCCTTGCTCGTGCCAGAAGAGCCCAGATCTCGGATCCTGCGAGCCGCCGGCACGCCGCCGCGCATCCATATAGGCGACGAGCTCGGCCATGACGCTTTCGGACAACGGCAAGATTCGGCTTTTGAAGAACTTGGTCTCCCGGATCGTGATCGTGCATGCGCCAAGCTCGACGTCACCCAGATTGAGCCGCGCGATCTCGCTGCGCCGCAGACCAGCACAGTAGGCGAGCAGCAGCATCGTATAGATGGTGAGCGGCCTGAGCGGCGCGCGTGGCGACGGATGGGATCGGGCCAGATCGAGCATGCGCCGCACGTCGGCGGGACTATAGATGTGCGGACGACGCCAGTGCCGGGCTACCCCCTGCAGAGGCTTCGGGTTGGGCCGACGGGTTTTGAGAGCCGGGTCTTTGTGGCGCAACGCCTTCGCCAGTATGCCTTCTAAGCGCTCGCACTCGGCAGCGTGGTTGCGGGTCGACCGCGCTGCGCGCCAGCTCTCGAGCATCGCCTCCATCGGCTGCGAGGCCAGATCGGGATGAGCTTGGAGGTGCCGGTCGAACCGTAAGCACCAGGTCGCCTGCGTGGTGTAGCGATAACCTCGGTTCCGCATCAGCGCGATATGATCGCGCATCATGGCGCCGAGGACGCTGCCGAACGGCTTGGGCCGCCGAAGCGCCGCCAGCGCTGCATCCGAGTTGGTGGTCGCGAGGGCCCGCCAGATTGAGCGGCGTGTCCTAATTTCATAATCGGTGTGCAAAACGTCGATCGGATTGGCGGCGATCACGGCTTCTCCCGCTAGGTAGCTGAGGAAGCGGTCGACGACTCTGGCGTGATGACCCATCGTTGAGGGTGCCCAGTATTGTGTTCGCTCGCTGAGCCACGCCTCGAGTGTTGATCGGTCGATGACGGCATGACGCTCTACCACCGTCTGGAAGCTGGTGAGGATCTGCCGATAGACCGTGCGGGCACGCTCCGTCCGCATGCCGAGATCTTGCACATAGTCCGCGATCACGCGGCGTTCGCTGTCGGGCCAGGCGATCATGACAGCGCCTCCCGGCCCGGCACGTCGAGTGCGATTGCACGCAGATCTTCCGTCGCCAGCTTGAGGTATGGGATCGTTGCTTCGGTTGATCGGTGCCCCAGCAGGTCACCGATCATCTTTTGGGAGACCGCCCCGCGCAGCAACTCGACAGCGCGCGCGTGTCGGAAGATGTGAGGTCCGCATTTGCCCGCCGGATAGACGCCCGCAGCCCACATTCGGCGCAGGATTTCTCCATGGATGTTGCGCAGCGGGCGATATGGCGCGCGGACCCGGATAAATATCTCGCGCAACGCGACGCGCGGCCTCCCATGTCGAAGATAATCGAGCAAGGCTTCGCCGACGCTCGGCATTAGCGGCAATACCGAGCACGCGCCCGTTTTCGTGTGTTGTACGCGGAGGATCTCACCCCGCCAGTCGATGTCGTCCAGCTTGAGGCGCCTGATCTCGCCGGAACGCAGGCCGTACGTCGCTAGCAGTTGGAGCATGGCATAGTCGCGCAGGCCCATTGATGAGCGATCCGCCTTGGTAGTTTCCAGCACGGCCGCAATCTGCTCACGCTCCAGGATGGAAGGCACGCTCTCATAGGCATAGAGCAACGGTCCAACGACGCGCGAGGCAAGATCGGTGGGGACGTGGCCGATGCGGTGCAGATAGCGCAGCATCGATCGCAGGCGCTCAGCCACGTCCTTCATCGACCGCCGTCGCAAGCCTGGCGCCCGCCCGTCCATATAGCGATCGATGTCGGCGATGCTGAGGCGGGCAAGCCCGTCGACGCCGCAGCGGCTGAGCTGCCATTCGAGGAAGTGTCGACCCTCCCACAACAGCGCGCTGATACTTGGATCCGCCAGACCCTTTTCTTCGCGCAGCCACGTCTGATAGCTGCCGCAGATTTCCTCCCGAAGGGTCGCTTCTGGACCGATGATTTCAGGCTTTGGCGGCCATTGGCCGAGCGTCTGGCGCAGTAGAGCATGGATGGCGGCGCGAGGGATCGACTGCCATTTTGGCCCAAGCTTGCCGGCGCGACGCCGTTGTCGTGCTGCTCTGTCTTCGTCGAGATATCGGGCCACAAGGCCGGGCGTGACTGCCGCTAAAGCGATCTGCCGCGACGTCAGATAATCCAGGAAGTGACCCGCGTAGGCACAGTAGTTGCCGACGCCAACCGGCGTATATTCCAGGGCGGTCAGCTCTTGCCTGAGATTGGCGATAAGCTCTGCATTAGACATCCTTGCCTCCTCTGCTGTTCAAAGCGAGATCAGAGGCACCAGGATATTATGCGCAGCAACGCGTGGATTGAACGACGGGTTTCCGCACGCTTCGGGCGGAACGGTGACGTTCCTTCACATTATCAGCTGCTCGCGATTACTCGAGGTCCTGCGCGAGGACGACCATGCGATCGTTCGCGCCGCCTCGCAGGCGAGCAAGGCTGCCGATTGGCTGCTTGCGTTCCTGCCGGATGGGGAGCGCCCGGCGGCGGAGGTCGTAGCCTCGAGCGAGAGGAGGGCGGCATGATCCTCCTGACTTCAGACTTGCGTGCCTTCTCGCCAACGGCTGCCCACGCAAATCCGGATCTCCGTAATTCCGCTTTTCCATGTCCGCGCCTCTCGAGAGTAAGAGGGCTGCGCCGGTTTTCGGTAGAGTAGGGATGAAGCGCCTTACCCCGTTGCCGGGGCAGGTCTCTTCATCCC
>CAZNNJ010000243.1:0-7717 GCA_964574305.1 uncultured Rhodospirillales bacterium
AGCGGTTTGGCCAGCGGGGCGATACGCTGCCCGACGATTTCGGTATTGGGTGACACCCGGTCGTAAGGCAGGCAGTCCCAGGCCGGGAAGGTGACGATCTCGAGCGACGGGTCGTAGAAAGAAATCAGGTCGGAAAGGCGCGCCATGCGCCCGTCATCCGACGCGATATGCAGCAGGTCGCGCTGCTCCCGCGCGATCAGCGCCACCAACAGGCGCGCGTCATGCCCCTCGGGCGCCCCGGCAAGCGTCAGCTTGCGGCCGGGGGTGAAGTCGAAATCGGGAAGCTCGGGCTCGGCCTTGGGCGGGGCCTTGCCGATCTTTGGCAGCGTACTCATGAGGCGGACGGGAACCTGAACTGGCGGAGCGCCGCCGTGACCGGGTTGTCGTGCTCGGGCGGCACCGGGCTGCGGCCGGTCATCCAATCATAGATGTCGGGATCGTTTTCCGTAAGCAGCGCCGCGAACTGGCCAAGAGCCACCGCGTCGAATTCCGGAAGGTGCCGGTCGGCGAAGCTGCCGATCAAAAGGTCGGCCTCCCGCGTGCCCCGATGCCAGGCACGGAATCCCAGCTTGCGGCGCAGGGCTTCCAGCGCTTCCGGAGATTTATCGCCTGAATCGGTATCGGAATTGGCGGCAACGGTCATGGTGCCGCCTGTATATAGAGCGTGCCCCCGGATCGTCCATGGCTGGCAGACAAGCCGCTAGGCCGCGAACGGCCGGTTCCGCATCGGCGTCAATATGGCCTGCGCACCAGGCACCGCCTAGTGATGCGGGGATGCCAGGGAAGCCCCCAGCGCGGCCGGCGGCGCCACATAGGTGATTGTCGTCCCGCCGCTGCCGTCCGAAGCTCCGTGGAAGCCCGCGGCGACATATTGCTGGAACAGGTGGATCGTCGCGCTGTGGGTTCCATCGGTGACTGTCAGGTTCTGACTGGTCGCGGAATAGGTCAGCTTCGTGGCGCTGGAGAACGCCACGGTGGTGACGTCGATGGACTCGGATGCGGCGGCGGCAAACCCCGACACGGTGCCCGAGAAGGCGCTGCCATCCGTCAGTATCAGGGTAGACTTGGTGCCGGCGAATGTAACGGTGGCCGCTGTGCCGACGGCGCCTTGCAGCTGGAGCGAGGATGAGGCATCGATCTTGAGCCCCCCCGCCCCACTGACGGCGCCGGTTATGCTCAGCTTTCCGCCGGCGGCTTCGATGGTGCCTTTGTCCGCGACCGGTTCCATGATCGTGCCGAAGCCGAGCACCCTTCCGCCGGTGGCGACCGTAAATGCCCCGCCTTTGAAGGTTCCACCCGCCAGCTGAAGCAAGCCGGCGTCGGTGACGCCCAAGGATGTCGTATAGCTGCGCCCGCCCAACAGCTCGAGCGCGGCGCCTGCATCGATCATCGTTAGGCTCTGCTCGAGCGGGGTGAAGGTGCTGCCGTTGCCGGCCTGGAATACCGAACCCGCACCTGACAGGATAATCGTCGCCGCATCCTGCGTGACTGCCCCACCTGTTATCGACAAGGTCGATGCATGAGTGGTCGACGAAGCCTGCCAGATGCCGCCGGTCAGCACGCCCGAAGCGTTATTGTCGGCACTGGCGCCCGTGAAGGTCACGAAGCTGTTGTCCAGCGCAATGATCTTTCCGTTATTGTTGATCAGCCCCGACGTGAAGGTAAGCCCGCCGGCTCCGCTGGCCTCCAAGACGCCAGACGCCGCATTGGTTCCCTGGCCGATCCCCAGCGCGACGGTCAAGCCCGAACCGCCGACCGCATTGATCGTCCCGCTATTGACGAATTGCATCTGGCCGGCGCCGATTTGGCCGCTTCCGATGATTGTGTTGTTGACGTTGTTCAGCGTGAAAAGGCTGCTATTGCCATAGATGCGGTTGGTCCCGAAATCGGTCAGCCTGACCTTCCCGCCGCCCACGAGCGTGACTGTTTGGCTGTTCACGCGGATGTCGGTATTGTCGCCACCCGATGCGAGGTTGATGGTGCCGACATTGTTGACGACACCTTCCAGCGTCAGGGCGGTGTTGTCGGTCACGTTGAACGTCCCGGAAAGTGTGATCTTCCCAGCCGTGATCCCATCGAGGTTGCCGCCGCCACTGCCCGTCTGGATGGCGCCGGCGCCCACGGTCGCCAGCGTGCCGCCTTCGATAAAGCCGCCGGCCAGATTGACGGCCGCGCCCGTGCCGCTCGCCACGATCCTGCCGCCGGCATTGTCGATCACGCTCGCGATCACCAGGCCGCCGGTATTGGTGTCCTCGATGAGACCGGAATTCATCATCAGGCTGCTGCCGCCATTCAGCGTCAGCGCCGTCCTCTGGTTGGCGTTGATCACGCCCTTGGTCTGATTGACCAGCATGAGCTGGCCCACTCCAATCTGGCCCGCCCCGGAAATGGTGTTGTCGACATTGATGAGCTGATCGGCCGAGTTGGTGGAGTAGATGCGATTGGTGGCGCTGTTCGACAGGATTATCTTTCCGCCGCCCTTCAAGGTCACCAATTGGCTGTTGATGCGCAGGTCCGTGTTATCGACCCCCGAATTGAGCGAGATGCTCCCGGTGTTGAAGAACGCGCCTTCAATGGTCAGGCTGGTGTTGTCGGTTATGCGGAATGTGGCGGCGTTCCTCAGGCCGCCGGCCGTCAATCCATCCAGATTGCCGCTCCCGGCAACCGTCTGGAACACTCCGCCGCCCGAGGTCACAAGCGACCCGCCTTCGACAATACCGCCGGCCAGATCGACATGGGCGCCGGTGCCGACAGCCTGGATCGTGCCTGCCGCATTGTCGACCGTGTTCACGATCACCAGTCCGCCGGTGCTGGTATCTTCCATCAGCCCGGCATTCACCGTCGGGTTGCCGCCCCCGCCATTCAGCGTCAGCGATTGCCGTTGATTGGCATTGATTACGCCGTTGGTCTGGTTGATCAGCGTGAGCCCGCCGACGCCCAGCTGCCCTGCGCCGGCGATCGTGTTGTCCACATTGATCAGCTGAAAGTAGATGCTGTTGCCGAAGATTCGGTTGTTCGTATCGTTCGACAGCGTTATCCGCCCGCCGCCTTCCAGGGTAACCGTTTGGCTGTTCACGCGCAGGTCGGTCGTCCCAGACGTGCTGATGGCATTCATCGCGATCGTGCCGGTATTGTCGATCGTTCCGGCCAGCGTAAGGGTTGTCTGATCGCTGACCGTGACGGTCCCCTTGATCGTGATTGATCCGGCCGTGAGTCCGTCGAGCGTGCCACTGCCGGGGACCGTCTGGATCTTGCCTCCGCCAGCCGCCAGCAGAGTGCCGCCCTCGATATTGGCTCCGGCCAAGTCGACATGGGCGCCCGCGCCGACTGCCTCGATCGTACCGCTGGCATTGTCGATGACGTTCGCAAGAACCAGCCCGCCGGTTCCGGTATCCTCAAGCAGACCGGTATTGAACGTCAGAGCCCCGCCGGTTTGAAGGGTCAGCGCCACCGCCTGGTTGGCGTTGATCACGCCCTTGGTCTGATTGACCAGGGTCAGCTGGCTGGAGCCCAGCTGGCCGGCGCCGGAAATCGTATTATCGACATTGACCAGTTGATACGAGCCGCTGTTGCCGTAAAGCCGGTTATTGACACTGTTGGACAATGTCACCTTGCCGCCGCCTTCGAGGGTGACCGTCTGGCTGCCCAACCGGATGTCGGCGGTGTTTGCGGTCGCCATCGCCTGGATGGTGCCGACATTGTTGATGACACCGTCCAGCGTGAGCGACGTTCCGTTATTGACCCTGACGGTGCCGGCATTCTTGATCGCGAAGCCGCTGCTCAGCCCGTCGAGCGTGCCGCCGCCGATCATTTGAATGACACCGCCACCGGATGTGATCAGGGTACCGCCGACGACTGTAGCGTTCTCCACGTCGACATGGGTATTGGCCCCGATCGCCTCGATCTTGCCGGCATTCGCCTTGCCAGAATTATCGATAGTGGTGTTGTTGATTACCAGGCCGCCGGCGTTGGTGCTCGTATTGGTAGATTTCAGGATGCCGGCATTCTGAACGTAGTTGCCGGTGTTGATCACAAGGGCGACGGTCTGGTTCGCAACGATCTGGCCGCCATTGATCAGATTCATTTGGCCGTCGCCAATCTGGCCGGCGCCTTGGATCAGGTTGTCGACGTTGTTCAGCACGAATGCGCTCGAGTTTCCGAATATGAAGTTCGACGCGCTGTTCGAAAGGCTGACGGTTCCGCCGCCCTTCAGCGTAACCGACGGGCTGGCGATGCGCAGTTCGGTGGTGTCGGCGGCCGCGCCAAGCTTGATCGTGCCGGTATTGTCGATCGTGCCAGCCAATGACAGCACGGCTGCGTCGCTTACCGCTATCGTGCCGGCCAAGCCGCTGGCTCCCGACCCGTTGCTGATCGAAAAGGTCCCGACGGTGACGGCGAGCGTAGCGGTGGCCACCATCTCAAGCGTATTGACCGTGTTGCTGGTGCTCGACGTGACGGTATAAGTGCCGATCGCCGTGATCTGAGCATCGTCGGCCGCCCCCGGAACCTGGCCCGGCGTCCAGTTACCCGCAATGTTGAAGTCGCCGCTGTTACCGCCCTTCCAAATGAAAATTGGCATTTGAGCCCCCTCATCCCCGGTCTCAATCGCTAGACCCGCCCGGCCATTCCGTGCCGACACAGTCGCCGGCAGGTCGCGATGGTTTCGGCAAAGTACATCGGAGGTTGAGCGGCCGGACGACGTCATCGGGCCATGGCCCGCACTATTTCGGATTAATCAGGCAGCTGGTGCCGGCTGGACTTCAATGTCCGTGGTGGACTGACCGGTTACTGAACCAGGTCAGACGCAATGGCGTGACTTGCGGCAATCCCTGTCAGGTCACAGCAAAAGCACGAACCGGTTCGGCGCCGGCGCGTTACACATTTACGGCACAACGGTGGCCCCATGGTGGCGTTCGTCCCCCGGCCGCCGCCGAAAGACCTTGGGAGTGCCGGAATCATGCCGCATGGCCGGCGCATGGTCAGCGGCGCAGGAATTATGAGGACAGGGTGAAATCGTTCGATCAGGTGGCACGCGAGGGCGTTCAGCTCTTCCAGATCCGCTATCCGTCGAAACGGGTGGGCGCGAGCCTGCTGATGGATATTTCCGGCGAGAAGCTGGCGATGCGCGAGATCGCGACGACAGGCAAGGCCGAGCGGCGCTTCTGGATCAGGATCCGCCATGCGCAGGGCATCGAATCGCTGTCGATGGAGGTGGTCGACGGGCGGATCGTCCGCAATCTTGCCGCCCCTGACGGGACGATGACCAACCGAAGCTAAACGTCGAGCTCGACCTGATTCAGCGGCAGGTTGGGGTAGGCCGAGACGTCGGGAAACGGTTGGTCGAAGAAGATCGCACCGAACAGCTTGCCGATCCCGTCCGCCTCGGGCGTCAGCGGCAGCAGCAGCGCGACCGCCTTGGCCCTGCCTGCTCCCGGATAATGCGAGGCCAGCATGACTGGCTTGCCCTGGCTGTCCGCATATTCGACCGCCTTGCGCCATGTCGCGACCCGAAGTTCGCCGCTGGCGCCGACCAGCTTGCCGGTATAGTCGACGCCGAAATGGCGCACGACCTGGCTGCCGACCAGGCGATACTCGGAACGGTCAGGAAGGATGTCGATCAGCATCAGGTTCGACGCCATATGGTGCAGGTCGATCATCGGGTCGATCGCGGCGCGCGTCGGCGGCTTGCCGCCGGCATGACGGTCCAGCCAGTAGCGGTACAGTTCTTCCCAGGGCGGGGTTTCTGGCGCGTTATCCATCGTGTCCCTGCGGCAGTCTAGACCGATCCCGAGGGGCTGGGAATCACATTCCCGTTATGCCTGGGAAGGTTCCGCGCCAAGCGCCGTGCAACGATGCGCCGCCGCGGGGTAAACTCGGCGGCATGACCATGTCCGCAGAGTCGCGCCCACGCACACGGCCCCCGGAACTGGAGCCGGTTTTCCGCCCGGTCACCGACCTGGGCGGCGTCGGCACCCATATGTCGAAGATGCTGGTCAAGGTCGCGGGACCTGAGATCGTCGACCTGCTGTGGCACCTGCCGGTGGCGCTGCTCGACCGGCGTTATACGCCCAAGGTCGGCGAGCTGAAGCAGGCCTGCCTCGCCACCCTGCAGCTGACCGTCGACCGGCATGAGCCCGGCCGCGGCCGCTCCCCTTACCGCGTGCGCTGCCGCGACGAGACCGGCTTCATCGAGCTGGTCTTCTTCAATGTGCGTGGACCCTACCTGCTGAAGCAGCTGCCGGTCGGGGAAAAGCGATTGGTCAGCGGCAAAGTCGAATTCTATAACGGCCTGCCGCAGATGGCGCATCCCGACGCCATCATGCCGGTGACGGCGCGGGACCGCATCGCCGTCGTCCAGGCGATCTATCGCCTGACCGGCGGCCTGACCCAGCCGATGCTGGACCGGATGATGCGGGCCGCGCTGGTGCACACGCCCAGCCTGCCGGAATGGCTCGACACCGGCCTCCAGCGCCAACGCCAATGGCCGGATTGGCGTACCGCCATGCTCGCCGTCCATAATCCCGAGACCGAGGCCGAACTGCTGCCCGCCGCCCCCGCCCGCCAGCGCCTGGCCTATGACGAGCTGCTGGCTCACCAGCTGGCCCTGGCCTTGGTGCGCGAGCAAAACAGGCGCAGCGGCGGCAAGCCGAATGTCGGCGACGGGCGGCTGCGCAATGAAGCGCTCACCGCCCTGCCCTATCGCCTGACCGGGGCGCAGGAGCGGTCGCTCGGCGAAATCCTGCACGATATGGGCGACACGCACCGGATGCTGCGTCTTCTGCAAGGCGATGTCGGCAGCGGCAAGACGGTCGTCGCCCTGCTCGCCATGCTGGCGGCGCTGGAGACCGGGCGGCAGGCGGCGCTGATGGCGCCGACCGAGATCCTGGCGCGCCAGCACATGGCGACTGTCGCCCCGATCTGCGAGCAGCTGCGCGTCAATGTGGTGGTGCTGACCGGGCGCGACAAAGGCAAGGCGCGCAGGCAGACCCTGGAAGCCATCGCCGACGGCCGCATCCAGATCGTGATCGGCACCCATGCGCTGATCCAGCAGGATGTCGTCTTCCACGCGCTGGCGCTGGTCGTGGTCGACGAGCAGCACCGTTTCGGCGTCGACGAGCGCGCGGCCCTGACCGCCAAGGGCCAGGGCGTCGACACTCTGGTGATGAGCGCGACCCCGATCCCGCGCAGCCTGACGCTCGCCGCCTATGGCGACATGGACGTCTCACGCCTCGACGAGAAACCGCCGGGCCGCACGCCGATCACGACCCGGCTGGTCGCCATCGAACGGCTGGACGAGGTGCTGAGCGGGCTCACCCGCGCGATCGGGGCCGGCGCCCGGATCTACTGGGTCTGCCCGCTGATCGAGGAATCCGACGAAAGCGACATGGCCGCAGCGCGCCAGCGTTTCGCCATGCTGCCCGCCCGCTTCGGCCAGCGCGTCGGCCTGGTCCACGGCAAGATGAAGGCGGCCGACAAGGACCGGGGCTGGAACATGCTGCCGGCAGTCGCGAATGTGGCCGGTGTCACCGCGCCCGACCCCGGCACCGTGGTGATCCAGTTCAAGAAGGTCTCGCCCGAGATCACGGACCTGCTCCAGGCGATGGCCATCATCGAGCCGGCGGCCATGGACTCGCTCAAAAACCGCGGATCGGGAACGGGGCCGTTCAAATTCGGTGAATGGGTCCCCGGCGACCACACGACGCTCGAGCGCAAACCC
>CAZNNJ010000244.1:0-393 GCA_964574305.1 uncultured Rhodospirillales bacterium
AGAGCTCGTCCGGACCGCCCTGCGCGAGGCGCTGACCGGCCGTCCGGGGCCGGCGCATCTCGACCTGCCGCAGGATGTGCTGGCTGCCAGCTTCGATTATCCGGACGGCGCGTTCGACTGCCCGGCGGGCCAATATCGCCCAATCGGCCGCGCCTTGGCATCCGCCGATGATGTCGCTCGTGCGGCGGCGCTTCTGGCCGAGGCCGAACGGCCGCTGCTGATCGCCGGCGGCGGCGTGATCCGCTCCGGCGCCACGGCCGTCTTCCGACGCTTGGCCGAGCGGCTGGGGGCGGTGCTGACGGCGACGCAGATGGGGCTGGGCGCCGCACCGGACGACGCGCCCGGATTCGCTGGGCATGGCGGCGTCATCGGCGGCACCGCCGTGATCCGCGC
>CAZNNJ010000244.1:403-7639 GCA_964574305.1 uncultured Rhodospirillales bacterium
CCACGTCCGTAGATGCGATCGCCCACGAGACGGCTCGGAAAAAACGGCGGGACGCAATCAAAATGGGTCGAGAACACGATCGACGGCCTGCCGACGGTTGCCACGATGTTGAACCGTCGGTCATCGACCGGCAGTCGGGTGACGGCAAAGCCCTGGTCCTCGAGGTAATGCCCGAGCCACCGGCCGGCAGCCGCCTCGCGTCCGGTGGTCCAAGCCATGTCGGAAAGGGCGCGGGGGGTTGTGTGCTGGGGGCCGGTCTCCCCCCGGGCTGGGGGGCGCGGACGGCGCTCTGATCCGGCGGCCGCAGCGCCTGATCCAGGTCGATATCGATCCAGCCATGATCGGCCGCGTCGCGGATATCGAGGTGGGCCTTGCCGGCGACGCGCAGGCAGTGCTGGAGCAGCTCAGCCACGCGCTCGGAAATGGTGTTCCCGGCGAAGCCGCGCTCGCCTGGCGCGCGCGCATCCGGGCCGAGCGGCAAGCCTATCGGCATGCGGTTCTGCGTGACATCGGCGAGACAGGTCCGGGGATGCATCCCGGAGCACTGGCCAGGGCGATCGGAGAGCATCTGCCGCCGGAGGCGATGGTGGTCTATGACGGCGGCCATACCTCGTTCTGGAGCAACGAGCTGACGCCGACGGCCGAACCGGCGACCCGCTTCCACGATCCCGGCATGGCGCAGTTGGGATTCGGCCTGCCCTATGCCGTGGCGCTGAAGCTGCTGCGGCCGAATGCGCCGGTGATCAATATCACCGGCGACGGGGCGTTCGGCTTTACCTTGGCGGAGCTCGACACGGCGCGGCGCTGTGCTGCGCCGGTGGTCACCATCATCCATAACAACGCCGCTTGGGGCGTCATCCGCATGAGCCAGGAAAAGGCGGGGTTTGCGTTGGGCGCGGATCTCGACGGCACGGACTATGCCCAGATTGCCCGCGGCTTCGGCTGCTACGGCGAAACCGTCACCGAGCTCGGCGCAATCGGGCCGGCGATGGCGCGCGCTTTCGCGTCGGAACTTCCTGCGGTCCTGGACTGCCGCGTTCGCTTCGTGCCCCACCCGGCAATGCCCGCTTTTGCCAGCATGGGGCGCTACGGCCTGCCATGATCGCACGCATTTTCCGTCGAATGTAAAGGTACCGATGTACCGTTAATCGGTACAGTGGTCGGTGGCTTCCGTGTGCCGTCGTTGTCCTAGCTGTCTGTATTGTATCGGGAAATCGAAATCTGCCCACGCGCGGCGACGCGGTTCGGCCGTCAGCGTTTTTTCGTTGCTTAGTAACCGTATTGTGGTAATATATAACCACGATACGGTTACTCAAAGAATGGGCACGCAGCATCCGGCAATCGGCCGGGCAGGCGCGTGGAGACCGTCTAGAGGGGGGAATATGAACACACGCTCGACCTTATTGGCGTCCATCTCGGTGGCAGGCCTGTGTACCAGCGGCTGGTCCGCGGCCTTCGGCCAATCCGCTCAGCCGGCGGTAGCCGGTGCCCAGCAGGCGGCGCAAAACGCGCCGGAGCAGCTCGAGGAAGTCGTCATTACCTCGCAGAAGAGGACTGAGAAGTTGAGCCAGACGACCGTGACGGCATCGGTCGTGAGCGCAGAGCTGCTCAAGAAGATGAACGCGACCGATATCGCGGACCTCAATCAACTGGTTCCGGCCGTCAGCCTGAACGGCACTTTCAACGGGCGGGTGCCGTTGGGGATTCGCGGCATCAGCAGCGATTCGAACGAATCGGCGGTCGGCATCGCGTCGGGGGTTGGCGTCGAAATCGACGGCATCCCGGTACCGTCGGATTCGTTCGCGGCGAACAGCATCGAAGACATCTCCGCGGTCGAGGTGCTGGAAGGGCCGCAAGCCACGCTCGGCGGGCGCACGGCCACCAGCGGCATCATCAATTATCGCACGCATCATCCGACATATGACTGGCAGGGAAGCGTGACTGGCACCCTGACGGACGACGGAGAGCGTCATCTGCTGGGATATGTGTCCGGACCGCTATCCGACATCGTCTCATTCAGCTTGGTCGGGTGGGGTCACTATACCGTGTTTCCCAACAAGAACCTTTTCTACGACCGCCACTCCGACGACACGGACTATGGCGTTCGCGGCAAGGTCAAGTTCGACCTGACCGACGATTTCAGCGCTGTGGTGGCGCTTCACTCCGAGAGCGATTTTTCCTCAGGCGGCAACTTCACCTACAGCTACATCTATCCCGGCGCGTATCTGTTGGCGGGCGTCGGCGGCGGGCCGCCCTTCTGGAGCCAAGCGGCGCTGTTTCCGAAAAGCATCCAGTTCAGCGCCCATAACACCGATTATTCGAGCCCGGTCGCAGGCATCTTCCAGCGCCGCCTCGACAACGACGTCTCGCTGAACCTCGAATACCATATAGACGACTATACCCTGAGCTCGACGACCGCCTTCCAGCAGGAGCGGCGCCAGAGCCGCCAGGATCTTTTCGCCGTCGACGAATTCTTCGGCGACATCGCGGCCGCGGCCTTCCATGCGCCTCAGCTTCAGTTCGACAATACGCAGACAGAATATGTCAACACCAAGCAATGGTCGGAGGAATTCAAGATCGCTTCACCGACGGACGGGCCCTTTAACTATGTCGGCGGCATTTTCTTCTCCGACACGTCGGTCGATCTGAACCAGATACGCCATTTCGTTCCGGCGGAGTACTTATCGTTCGTCAGCCCGGACACGACGACATTGGCGGGCTATGTCCATGGCGCCTACAAGATATTCGACGAACTGAGCATCGTCGGCGGCCTTCGCTACAATTACGACCAGCTCGGCTACAACGTCCATCAGATCGCGTATGCGCCGGTTTACACGCCGGTCCGCAGCGCCGGCAGCAATGACTCCACGGCCCTGGTCGGCGATATCGGCCTGAAGTACGAGGTGACACCGTCATCTCAAGTCTATTTCACCTACACGCACGGCTACGCACCCAAGGTCTACAACACGGCCAGCCTGATCACGAAGGGGCTGGTCCTGACCCCGGTCGCGCAGGAAAAGATCGATAGCTTCGAAATCGGAACAAAAGGCCGGTATTTCGACGGCAGGCTGGTCGTGAACGCGTCGCTGTTCGATACCGTCTACAATAATTACCAGATCTCGACGTTCGAGCATCTTCCCGGCCAGGTGGTGAACATCCTGTCGCTGACTGCCGCGGGACAGGCCGAAACCCAGGGGTTCGAGTTGAACACCGAATGGAAGCCGCTGCCGGACACGACCGTGTCTTTCAACGGCGCGCTGATCCGGGCGCAGTTCAACTCGTACGAGAACGGCCCCTGCTGGTGGGCCGGGCCGGTCAGTCTGCTGCCGTCGTCCTGCTATGTCGGGTCCGACGGCACGCTGCGGGCCAATCTCTCGCATAAGCCGATGCCGAATGCCCCGAAGGTCAAGTTCAGTGTCGGCGTCAACCAGATCGTGCCGCTGGGCTTCATTCCCTACACGCTGGATCTGAACGGCACGGTTTCCTACCGGTCCAAGGCCCAGATGCTGCCCGACCAGAACCCCTACAGCGTCCAGAGCGGCTACGCGGTGCTGAACCTGTCGGCGGGCATCGTGTCGGAGAACGGCGATTATTCGCTGACCTTCTTCGTCAACAACGTCGCCAACACGCATCACAATGTCGATGTCGAGGACTTCTTCAACGGGCCGTGGGGGTCGAACGCCATCATCGTTCAGCCCGCGCGCGATACCGACCGGTACTTCGGCGTCCGGTTCAACATGAACTTCTAGGGAGAGACACCATCGCCCGCTCCCCGGGGTGGGCGATGGTTCGTTACGGGTAAGAACGGGCGTCGCGCGAGAGCAGGAAGGACGATACGCGCCCGACGGCAACCGATGGTGCGATCCCACCGTAAATGTCAGCCAATCAACAATAGTCGGGCTTTAACCGACCACAACGTGCTGACGAAGTGGAGATCTGATCATGCAGAGCTTGATTCAACAAATTGGTTTTCGGGCAGGCACGCTGTTGAAGCGCCGGCGTGCGCAGACGAGCATCGCACGCGCCCATGGCGGCAGAGCCAGGGCAGGCGGCGTGGCCGCGGCGGAGACGGTTCGCACTGCTGACGAGCAGATCAAGATATTCAACGATCTGTTGCAGACCGTTTGCCGAAAGCTGCTGGTCAAGATCAGAGAGCTGGACTGCGTCAGCGGCGAACTGAGCAATCTCATGAAGGTCTGCGCCGTACCCGCGATCTTTGTCGACGAGAAGCTGATGGTTCGCGGTTTTACCCGGGAAAGCCGGCGGGTTTACCGGCTCTCGCACCAGGATATCGGCCGCTCCCTGCTCGATGTCGCCTGCGGTCTCAACTATCACAGCCTTGGCGATGATTTCCAAAAGGTCGCGGAGACCGGCAAGTCCGTTAACCGCTATTTGGAGCGGCGCGGCTGCGAGGTTCGCTACTTCCTGCGGATCCTGCCGAATGTCTGCCGCGACAACTCCTTCGGCGGGGCAGTTCTGATCTTCAATCAAGTGGAAGGCCGGGATTGGGGCACGGCGTGATCAATAGGTCGCTGCCGGGCGGCTGCGGCGCCGATATGCAGGATCCGTTCTCCGGCCGGCGCGGTGCCTGTCCTCTCAGACGAAGGACATCATTATGATTATCTACAAGACCCTGATTTTCGAGGATATGCGCCGAGATCTTATCCGGTGGCTCTCGGCGAGGCCTCGCACCTACGGTGAAGCGCGTGGGACGGGGATTGCCACCGGTCCGACATGGGATGCGGCATTGGTCGATGGCCTGGTAACGATCGAGGGCGTCAACAACGAAGACGTCGTCGATGGTGTTACGCATCCGAACCCCGATGCACGCCTGCTCATCGGACCCTTTGGCTGCGCCGAGTTGCAGGCGTTGGCGTCTGCGAGGCGGGAACTATTGCCGGCAGCCTAGATGTTTGATCCCAGGCTTTGATGGAGCATCCTTGTCATGCGAACAGTGGGATGCACCATAGGCCAGGTTCTATATGCCCTGCAGCCCGTTTAGTAGGCGGCGCCGGCGGCGGGCATAGTCGATCCGTCTGCCTTGAAACGAGCGGCGAGGCTGCTGGCGCCGCGGGCGAGCGTCGCGATGTCGGTTCCGACCGCGACGAAGCTGCAGCCAAGCTCCAGATAGCGGCGCGCCGCCGCCTCCTCGACCGCCAGGATGCCGACCGCCTTTTCGGCTTCGCGGACAGCGGCGATGATCCGTTCGATCGCCGCCTGAACCTCGGGATGGCCGGGGTTGCCGCGATGGCCGAGCGCGGCCGAAAGGTCCGACGGGCCGATGAACACGCCGTCGACGCCGTCGGTCGCGGCGATCGCCTCGACTGCGTCGAGGCCTTTGCGCGATTCGACCTGGACCAGCAGGCAGATCTGCGCGTCCGCCTGTTCGAGATAGTCGGGGATGCGGTTCCAGCGGGCGGCGCGGGCAAGGCCGGTGGCGACGCCGCGGACGCCGGCCGGCGGATAGCGCACCGCGCGCACCAGCTCCGCCGCTTGGCTACCGGACTCGACCATCGGGATCAGCAGCGTGGTGAAGCCGATATCGAGATACTGCTTGATCACATGGGTCTGGCCGACAGGCGGACGCGCGACAGGGTGGACGGGGTACGGCGCCACCGCCTGCAGCTGGGCCAGCAGGGACGGCATGTCGTTCGGAGCATGCTCGCCGTCGATCAGCAGCCAGTCGAAACCGGAGCCGGCGGAAATCTCGGCCGCATAGGGGCTGACCAGCCCCTGCCAGAAGCCGATCTGCGCCTGGCCCTGGCGGATGGCCTGCTTGAATGCGTTGACCGGCACGGGCATCGAAGGGCTCTCAGACGAAGCGAAAGCCGATCGACCCGACCGGGCCGTAATCGGCATGGAATGTGTCGCCGGCGCGCGCCGGGATCGGGCTGGTGAATGAGCCGCCCAGGATCACCTGCCCCGGCTCGAGCGCGACATCGAAGGGGTAAAGCTTGTTGGCGAGCCAGGCCGGACCGTTGGCCGGATGGTTGAGCACGGCGGCGGCGACGCCCGACTCCTCGATCGCGCCGTTGCGGTAGAGGATTGCCGAGACCCAGCGTATGTCGAGCTCGGTCGGCTTGAACGGCCGCCCGCCCAGCACCACGCCGGCATTGGCGGCGTTGTCTGAGATCGTGTCGAACACCTTGCGGGTGGTCTTGGTCTCCTGATCGACCCGCTGGATACGGGCATCGATGATTTCGATCGCCGGCGTCACATAATCGGTCGCCTTCAGGACATCGAAGATGGTGCAATTGGGGCCGCGCAGCCTGTCGCGCAGCACGAAGGCCAGCTCCACCTCGATCCGAGGCTCGATGAAGCGGCCGACCGGGATGTCCGTGCCGTCGGCGAAGAACATGTCGTCCAGGAGCGCGCCGTAGTCCGGCTCCGAGATGTTGGACGATCTCTGCATCACCTTGGACGTGAGGCCGATCTTGTGGCCTTTCAGCGTACGGCCCCGCGCGATCTTGCGCGCAACCCAGGCACGCTGGATCGCATAGGCATCGTCGATCGTGATGTCGGGATGGTCGAGCGAGAATTGCCGGATCTGCCGTCCGTCCCGTTCCGCCGCGTCGAGCCGCTCGGCCAATTGGCGGGTCAAAGTCTGATCGAGCGCCATGCCCTGTCTCCCGCGGTCGCCTATGTCCCGGCTGACCGGAATTTCAGATGGATGTTGTTCTGCTTGAACGAGCCCGCCTCGTCCGCCTCTTCGACATAGAGGCTGAGCGCCAGGTAGCGGCGTTCGAACAGGTCGGCGAAATGCGCCTTGATCACGTCGAACACCGCGCCGAAGAATTCCTGCTTGAAGGCGTCGGGGCGGCCGGGGCCGATCCTGGCCGTGGCGTTCACGAAGGCATAGTCGTCCTGGCCGTCGGCGATGACATATTCGGTGAGCCGGATGGCGCGGACGCGGATGCCGCCGATCGGAAACACGCCGCCGGACTCCGCCAGCCTGGCGGCGAGCTTGCGCAGCAGGCCGGGAATGTCGCCTTCGGCCGCCAGGTTGTCGGTATATTCGACGATGAGGTGGGGCATCGCTCAGGGCTCCAGCACCATGGTCGCAACGGTGCAGCCGACCGCGAAGATCGGGATCGGCGCGTAGAACCACACATCGCCGCGGCCGCCCTTCGCCGCCGCCGCGACGGTGATGAAGGTGCGGATTTCGAAGCCGCCCTGGCCGGCATCGCGGTAGGTCTCGGCGTCGCCGTAGGACAGCAGCGCCGCCTTGTCGTTGCG
>CAZNNJ010000245.1:0-7622 GCA_964574305.1 uncultured Rhodospirillales bacterium
CGGGAACCTGGCCAACAGGCGGCTACGCAAACCTGGTGCCTCTGGTCGCCAACGGCCGGGTCTTCGTCGGAAGCTATCAGCAGCTCGCCATCTTCGGCCTAAAGAAAGGCGCAACGGCGCGGGTCGCGGTAGGGGCGCCTCAAGACGCGACGACGAACATCGATACCGAGCCGGCTTTGCCGGGGCACTCGATCTATGGCGTTCTCGTTGAAAAGACGAAGAGCCTGCTGAAGCTGCGCACGCGTAACGGCGAGGTGGTCACAGTGGACCCGCGGGAGGCTGCGAAAACCTTTCACAGCGTGGTCCCGGTCGTGGGCGGCGCGCTGTTGGTGCGAGGCGACTATGATCGCGAAGGCATACTGCGCGCACGCAGCATTCTGCGCGCAAAAAGCTCGCCGGCGCTATGGGGTCAGGACAGCTGACGGAAAACCCCGCGCCATCGAGAGATTGGCAGGCACACGCCCACCGCTCGGGATAAAATGAATTAATCCCAAATGATGATATATACCTTATAGGTATTTCTTTCACCACTCCCCGCCATCGACTCTATTCTTATTTTATTACCCAGAACGGATAGATCTGACGTATCCGGGTATAATTATAATTACTCCATTTCCTGTACTAGACCACAATAGTATTTGGAGCGATTGTTCCTTACCAATTTTGATAACTCATTTCTCTCGCGTTGGGAATGCGCATGGCTCAGGACAGTCTCTCGCTATTTGTGCGCGATCATTCCCAGCTGCCGATCGCGTATCGGGGGCCCAATCCGGCCGACCACGTGGAAGAGGAGCAGGGCATTCGTCAGATCTGGCGGATCGTTCTGCGGCGCCGCTGGCTGATCATATTAACCATTCTGGCGCTGACCGGATCAGCCCTTGGCGTCATTTCCATCCTAACGCCGCGTTACACCGCCGAAGCGCTGCTGATGGTCGGCGACCAGCAGCCTCACATGCTCGATCTTGAGTCCGTCGTAACCGGCGTCGAGACAGAAATAACCGAGAGCGAGATCGAGATCATACGGTCTCGCCGTGTCGCGCGCCTGGTCATCGAAAAGCTCAATCTGCTGAACGATCCGAGTTTCTCACCCAAGAAACGCGGTCCCGCCTGGCTGTCGGACGCCGCCCAGGAGATGGGCCTATTTTGGACGCAAGCGCAGGCCTGGATCGGCCTGTCGGCGGAGCCCGCAAAAGTGCCGCCCGGCCTCGAGGACGACATAGTCTTGTCGCACGCCGTCGACAGCCTGATGGATCGTCTGAGCGTCACCGCCAAGGGCAGGTCACGGGTCGTCAGCATCACGTTCCAATCGACAAGCCCGCAAATCGCGGCCGCCGTGGCCAATGCCGTCGCCAAGATCTACATCCAGGACGCGCTGGACGCGAAACTGCAGGCCACGGTGCAGGCCAATCAATGGCTGACGGCGCGGGTGGCCGAGTTGCGCGACCAGGTGGTCAGCACGGATCGTGTCGTGCGGCAGCGCAAAAACGATGCCGGCATCACCGAAGGCAAACAGGTCGACCTGATCAATGAGCAGATATCGAGCCTCAGCGAGCAATTGATCCTTGCCGAAGCGGACGAAGCCCAGGCCGATTCAAAAGTCGGCGAAGCTCAGCGCGCATCTCGAAACGGAAACGCAATCAGCGAGGTCGCCGCCTCGCCCGTCATTCAAAAGCTGCGCGGCGATCAAGCCGAGCTGCGCCAGAAAATTGCACAGGCCTCAGAGCGGTTCGGGGAAAAAAACCCTCAGCTGATCCAATTGCGCGCCCAGTTGGCGGCCACCGCGAGGGCGCTGGACGATGAAACATCGCGGGTCGTTTCGGGGCTGGCAAGCAGTGCGTCTACCGCGCATTCCCGCACCGAAGCCCTGCGCCGGGCGCTGGCGACGCTGAAGCAGGAAGCAGGAAAAACAGGGGCGGCTGATGTCGACATCAGCGCACAGGAACGTGAGGCTCAAGCGAATCACGCGCTCTACGATCGGCTGCTTTCGCGGGCCAAGGAAACCAGCATCGAGAGCGGCCTGCCGCAACCGCAGGCGCATATCGTCTCGAATGCCGACGTTCCGATACATCCCAGCTACCCGAACAAGCCGCTTATACTGGCTTTATCGCTTGTGGGAGCCATTCTGCTCGCCACCCTGCTCGTCGTTGGGCTTGAAAGTCTCGACCAGGGCTTCCGTGACCTGGATCAGGTGGAAAACGCGCTCGGGGTGTCCGCCCTGGGGTTCATTCCCAGACTGCGCGACACCGATCACCCGGAAACCTATGTTCTGTCCGATCCCTTCTCTGCTTATTCCGAAGCGATCCGCGGCATCTACACCAGCCTGATCCTATCGGACGTCGATCGTCCGCCCAGGATAGTTCTGATCACGTCGTCGCTTCCGGGCGAAGGGAAGTCGTCGACAGCCATCGCCCTGGCGCGCCTGGTTGCCCGCGCCGGAAAAAGGGTCGTCGTAATCGACAGCGACCTGCGGAACCCGCGCGTCCATCTGGAGTTCGGCGTGCCCAACCGGCCGGGATTGGCCGATTACCTGGCCAACCGCGTCCCTCTCGAAGATGTCCTGCTGAAAGACAGGCATTCGAGCGCCTTCGTCCTGCCGCCTGGCACACATGCGCCCAACCCGACCGACATGTTCAATTCGGACAATATGCAACGCCTGCTGCGCGCGCTGGCATCCACGTTCGATCTCATCATCCTGGATTCAGCGCCGCTGCTTGCCGTGTCGGATACGAGGAACCTCTGCCGGCTGGCGGACAAGGTCTTGTTCGTCCTGCGCTGGCAGCACACGCGCAAGGCGGCCGCGGCGCCGGCCGTCCGGCAAATTCTCGCCGCCGGCGGAAATATGGCGGGAATACTTCTGACCATGACTGACATGAAGCGGCTGCCGAACGTTGCGGGCTCCGCCTATTACCAGCGGCAACTCTCCACCTACTACGAGACACATGACACATGAGCCGACCGGACAAATATCGGCCGGACGGTATGGCACGCTTCCCGATACTTGGCCCGCCGACCCGCGCGGCGGGCAGCCAAATGAAAGAAACACCCAATGAGTAGCAAGATCGATCTTCTGATTTCCGACGAAAACCGCCTGTTCCGCGAAGGCCTGAATCTGATCCTCTCCAGCCACGACATGGATGTGGTGGGAGAGGTGCGCTCCCTTGGCGAAGCGATGACGCTGCTGCACACACTGGACTGCATACCAACGATCCTGCTTTGCGACCCGTCAACCAATACCGAGGCGGAATTCGCAATCATGAAGGAAATCACCGAGGAATTTCCTGACCTCAAGATCGTGGTGATGAGCGAGCGCATCGCCGCGCCCTGGCTCGAAACCGCGGTCAGCGCCGGCGCCAGCGGGTTTCTGCCAAAGGATATTTCCGCCGACGCCCTGCGATTTTCGCTGAGGCTGGTTCAGTTGGGCGAACACATATTTCCGATGTTCCAGTCGCTTTTGGATCCCAGGCGACATGCAACGGTGAGCCCCACCACGATTTCGGCGATGGCAAAGGCTCGCGCCGTCTCCCTCTCGGAAAGAGAATGTCAAATACTCGGCTGCCTGATCAGCGGCCTCCCCAATAAAACGATCGCGCGCAACCTCAACATGGCCGAGGCCACGGTAAAGGTTCATTTGAAGACTTTGTTGCGCAAGATCAACGTCCAGAACCGCACACAGGCCGCCATCTGGGGCCTCAACGGCGGATCCCTGCTGTACACGGGCGACCCGCCGACCTGGGACCAGGCCGCGGAGGAGCCGCCCTGGCCCTAGGCGACCTGCCACTCGAACTCAATGACAACTTCGAACCTGAAAGGGATGCTGACATGAATATCTTCCGGACTCTTGGGCTTGCAACCGCAGCCTCTGCGCTTCTCGCGACCGCGGCATGCGCGCCCGACGGCGCAAGCCTGCCCACGCTCTCCTCCTCGGCCACCATCGACGATTCCTATGTCCTGGACGCGGGAGACAAATTGCAAATCACCCTCTACGACGCATCCGTAGGCGCCGATCGCTCCGGCACGCCTGCCAGCGGGGCCGATCAGTTCGTCGTGTCCGAGAATGGAGACATCGAGGCCCCCATGGTCGGTTCGGTCCCCGCGAGGGGGAAGACCGTCGACGAACTCAAGCAGGATCTCGTCGCCAAACTATCCCAAGGATATGTAAAGGACCCCAAGGTCGGCGTGAGCATGGTGACCTACCGACCCTTCTATATCGTCGGCGAGGTCAACCATCCCGGCGCATATCCGTGCACCGCGCGATCGCGCACTCTGTCCGCCGTGGCGCTCGCGGGGGGCTATACATACCGGGCGAACGAGGAATTCGCGATCGTCGAGCGCCGGAAAGGCGATCAGATCATTACCGGCCGGGTTGGCCCCAACACTCCGATCCTCCCCGACGACGTCATTCGGGTCACGCAACGCTACTTCTAGGACGCCGCGCCACAGCCCGCATAAGGACGATATCGCCGGGGAATCGTGAAGATTTTTCGATTTGCGCCGAGAACGGGCGATCTGGACCATAAAAACAGGGATTGCTGCCTTCCGTTTCTTCCCTAATCCTATAATTTTCAATGAGCGGAGGATCCGCAAAATCAAAGAGTAAGGAGTGCGGGGGGATGGCATCATCAGGTTTCAGCCGTTTTGTATGGTCGTTTTCTGCTGCATGGGTGCTTTGTACCGGCGCCGGCGCCTATGGTCAGAACCTGCCGCCGGAGTCTGTGCCAAGCCTGACGCAACCTGATTTTCCCCAGGAGAAGCTCAGCGTTTCCGAGCGTCCGCATCCGGAATATGACCAGGTTGGCTACCGCTTCGCCTCTTATATCTTCAAGCCGACGATTTCATTTTCAGAGACTTTGGACAGCAATATCCTCGGCTCCTCTTCCTTTGAGCGATCCGATTTTTTCACATCCGTCAAGCCTAGCGTCAGCATCGATTCGGACTGGCGGACGAACGCGATATCCTTCTATGCCGAGGGCGACATCGCCAGATATGCAAGATATACATCCGAAAACGTCGACAATTTCCTGATTCGAGGAAGCGGGCGGCTGGATATCGAGCGCGGACAAACCTTGACGCTCGATGCCAGCTATCAGGTCGGGCACGAGTCACGATATTCGCCTGAGTCCCAGGCCGCCGTCAGTTTCGCGGGCGGCGGCACCTACGCGCTCCATCCGACCGAGTTCGCGCTGAGCACGGCTCAGCTTACCTATGTCTATTCGCCAAGCCGCCTGGGTTTCGAAGTCGCCGCCTCCATCAACAATTACGCTTTCACCAACGAGCGAACCCTGAACGGCGGCCTGGCGATCAACGGGGATCGCAATCGGAGCGAATTCGTCGTTACGCCCCGCGTCAGCTATGAGCTCACACCCGGCTACCAGATCTTCATCGAAGGCTGGGGCAACCGGCGGGAGTATGATTCGACATTCGACGCGACCCCGGGCCGCTTCAAGCGCAGTTCGACCGGCTATGCGGTCGCGGCGGGAGGAGAGGTCAAAATCGGAGACGTCGTGACCGGCGAACTCTATGTCGGCTACCAGAACCAAATATATGACGATGAACGCCTGGCCTCGAATGCCGGCGTGTATCTGGGCGGCTCAGTCCTGTGGAATGTCACGCCGCTGACCTCACTGAAATTTGCCGTCACCCGAAGCGTTCAGGAAACGATCCTGCCTGGAAGCTCCGGCTTTTGGGATACCGAGATCAATGTCACCGCGGAGCACGAGTTGTTGCGCAACATCGTGCTGACAGCTCAGGCAGGCTATAGCATTAACCACTATCAGGGAATTTCCCGCGACGACACGACAGTGTCGGGAGCTTTAGGCGCCCGGTGGAAATTTACTCAAGTCTACAGCGTCGGGGTTTCCGGCGAGATCCAGCACCGCTCTTCCAATTTGAACGTCAACAGCTTTACGCGCGCCTTGATCGCCGTCGATGTTCGGGCGGCCTTCTGAACCAGAACTCTTAAGGGTAATGACCGGCGAATCTGCAATCAAAAGCGTTAGTCAATCAGAGTTATTTGGGAATACAAAAAAGCATATACACCTAAATTTCCCGATTCCCGGCTTCAACGTACTAATACTAATGCTCAGTCGTATAGATATACTTAGGATGATAGCAATCACACACCGACGCGGAGAGGTGTTTGATGTCTATCAGGACGGCACTGCTGACAAATTTTGTCCCCCCGTACCGGTTGCCATTGCTTCATGCGTTGCGAGATTACGTCGGTGATTTCAAAGTTTTCGTTTCCACCCAAATGGAAGGGGATCGCCCCTGGATTCCGGATACCGGAACACTCAGGGTGGTCCAGCAAAAGACAAAGACATTCTTACGGTCCAGGAGGCACCCATCTGGATTTTCACTCCAGATGTTTATCCACTTCCCCTACGACACGCTGGCGCAACTCTGGCGCTATAAACCCGAGGTCGTAATTTCCAGCGAGCTGGGGCTGCGCACGCTTCAGGCCGCCATACATCGGATCCTGCATCCGGCCAGCCGGCTGATCGTTTGGGCTACCCTGTCGGAGGAAACGGAGAAGGGCTGGGGCATTACCCGCCGGGTGCTCCGGCGCTTCATACTCAGCATTGCCGACGCGGTGATCTGCAACGGCAGCAGCGGCGCCCGCTATATCGGCAGCATGGGATTTCCCGCCGACCGGACGGTGATCATAAATCAGCCGATCGACGTCGACATGTTTGCGGCTCTGCCGATCGACCGGAAACCGGAGACTGCTCGCCGGCTGATGTTTTCCGGACGCTTGATTCCGGCTAAAGCCGTCATCGAACTGCAGGCGGCTGTTGCGCGCTGGGCCAAGGCCAATCCGTCGCGCAAGATCGAGCTCGTGTGGGTAGGGGACGGCGATCTGCGCGCCCAACTCGAACGTGCCGACCTGCCGTCGAATTTCACCCAGACATTCCACGGCAACAAAGCCTATGCCGACCTGCCCAGCATCTACCAGGACTGTGGCGCCCTTGTCCTTCCGTCGCTGATGGACGAATGGGGCCTCGTCGTCAATGAGGCCATGGCAAGCGGGCTCGTCGTGCTCGGCAGCGTCTTCAGCCAGGCGGCGATCGAGATGGTGCGGAGCGGCGAGAATGGCTGGCTGATCAATCCGCTCGACAGCGCCTCGATAGAAGCCGCCCTGGACGAGCTGTATGCCGCGCCTATGGAAAAGCTCGCAAGCATGCGCGTTGCCGCGCGCCAGCGCGCGCTCCAGATCACGCCCCACGGAGCTGCCGCCCGTCTCTATTCCGCGATCAACATGGTACGCGCCGACGGGAAAAATGCACGAAGGGCAAGCCGCCCGCCAGAGGTTCGCAAGTCGGCGGATTCATGCTCGGTCACCACGATCAATTCGGTTCGGTGAGGAGCATCAGATGTCCGAGATGCTTGCCCAGCCCATCAAAATCCCCGTCGAACGACTTGCCATCGGGGGAGAAAAGCCTCTCGGCCTCTCGCGGATCGCCGACGCTCAGGGCAATGCCAGCCAGCTGGGAAGCTACAATCTGCGATCGATCATCCTGATCGGCGCCCGCCTGGCGGATCCTGTTCTCATCGTCCTGGCGGGGCTTCTGGCATACGACCTCGTGCCCCATGACGATGACTATATCCAGCTTTACAGGGCGGAA
>CAZNNJ010000246.1:0-2093 GCA_964574305.1 uncultured Rhodospirillales bacterium
GCGGCCTGCCTGCGCAAGCGGGTACTCTGCAGGTCGCCTACATGGCACCGACCGGACGCTCCACCGGGTTTCCCACGAGCTCAGGATCGATTGCGAGGGGCGGGAACTGATCGGCACGGCGATGCCGGGCGAGTGGGCGGGCATCGCCGGGGCCGAAACGGTCGCGGTCCACCTGCCGGCGGGGGCCTGCACGATCCTGCCCGGATAGGCCTTGCCGCCGCCGCCATAAACCGTTTCAATCCGCGGAGTCGCAACGCTGAGCCTGCTCCATGAACGTCGCCCGGAAAGTCACCATCCGCGAGGTCGCGCGGCTGTCCGAGGTCTCGGTCGGCACCGTGTCGAACGTGCTGAACGGCGCCGCCAATGTCAGCGAGACCACCCGCCGCCGGGTCGAGCGGGTGATCGGCGAGCTCGGCTTCACCCCCGATACCGTCGCCCGTTCGCTGATCAGCCGGCGGCGGCCGGAGGCGGCGAGCACGCTGACGCCGCTCTATGTCGCGGCGATGAACGAGCGCGGGCTGAAGTTGCCCGACCAGACCGCGCTGGACCTTCTGAGCCTCATCCTCGACGAGCGTGTGCTGGGCGCGACCCGGCATGTGCGGCTGGCGCACCGGCTGCTGCTCCATATGGCGGGCCAGGCCGGGAAATCCGATGCCGCCTGGAGCACGATCGACGCCACCGCCGCCTATATCGCCGCGACCCGCGGCGCCGACGTGCCGCCGGTCTCGAACGGGATCGCCTGGCTGATGGAGGGCGTCGGCGCCCTGCCGCTCGGGAAACGTGCGAAGCATCTGGAAGCGCGGGCTGCTCTCTGGGAAACCGAAGCGAATTCAAGGCTCGAGCGGCTGGTCTCCGTCGGTGTCGCCCTGCTCGGCGTGGGTGCCAGGCCGGTGCTGCTGGACTATAGCGGCACCGTCGCAGCGATCGTCGAGGCTCTGCATGATAAGGGTCTCAAGCCCGTGCCGATCGTGCTTGAGAACCGGGCGGCCGGCGGCGGGCCGCGTTATGTCAACCAGTTCCTTGCCCGCGGCATCGACCTTCAGGTCGCGCCCGATGCGGCGATCGAGCATGTGCTGGGCCTGGCGACCTGCGCCCTGATCGGCTGCGAGAGCATGCGCTGCGACGGCAGCATCGTGAACTCGCTGGGCAGCCGGCCCCTGGCGCGCGTCGCCCAGGCGCTGGAGGTGCCGGTCTATGGCTGCGGCGACCTGTTCAAACTCGACCTTGGTTCCTACGCCGGCGCGGTCGGGCCTTCGGCAGCCCGGTCCTTCGAATTCCCCTGGGTGCACGAGATCGATGTGCCGGAGGGGCGGCGGGTCGACGGGGCCGTGCCGGCGGTCGAGATCGTGCCGGCCCGTTTCCTGACCGTGCTGATCACCGAGGAAGGGCCGGTGCCGCCGGCGGCACTGTGGGGCCTCGGCCGGGCGATTTTCGGGGACCGCATCGCCACGCCTTGACAAGTTTCGGGTGTCCGCTTCATCTTATTGAACCGTTTCAATAGGTGGGGCGATGGGCGAAGGCGGCGATATCGGCGGCCGGCATCCGATGCTGGCCGATATGCGGCGGCAGCCGATGGTCCTGGCGGGGTTGTTGGCCCGGGCCGGTGAAATCCAGGCCGCCGGCTGGGCCGCGCGGGGCGATACGAAAGGCCGAGTCCACGCCTTCGGCTCGGGCGACGGCTGGTTCGCTGCGCGGGCGGCGGTCGACTTCGCCCGGCAGCGGCTCAATCTGCGCTACAAGGGGGCGAGCGCACTCGAAATGCTGGCCTACCGGGCGCCCGGGATGGGGCCGGCCGACCTCGCCGTCGCCATCTCGATGTCCGGCACCGCCGACCGCACCAACGAGGCGGCCGGGGTGGTGCGGGCGCAGGGGGCGGGGCTGGTGGCGCTGACCAACGGTTCGGGCGGCAACCTGGCCGGGATCGCCCAGTCCAAGGTGTCGCTCGAGCTGATCGATCTCGCACCCTTCCTCACCGGCACGGCGAAATACACCGCCAGCCTGCTCGCCCTCATGCTCCTGCTCCAGGGCATGGCCGGGCATGGCGACGATGGTGCCATCGCGCATGGCGCCAATGCGCATCCATATCTGCATCG
>CAZNNJ010000246.1:2103-5434 GCA_964574305.1 uncultured Rhodospirillales bacterium
CAAGGCTTGGCCGCGCGCCCGATCACCGGCATCCGCATCCTGTCCTCCGGCTGCAACCTGGCGACGGCCGATTACGGCACCGCCAAGTTCCTGAAGCTGGTGACGGTGCCGGTCACCGCCGACGATATCGAGGAATTCGCCCACCGCCAGTTCTGGTCGACCCCGGCGGACGACCTGGTGATCTATGTCGCCGCCAATCCAGCCGCCGCGCGCACCGCCGCGTCCAGCGCCGCCGCGCTCGCCGCTATGGGGATGCGCACCATTGCCATCGACACGCCCACGACGCCGGTCGCGACTGCCGCGGGCCGCTTCACACTGCCCGGGATCGGCGAGGCGCTGTCGCCGCTGACCGCCGCCATTCCGCTGCAGTTCCTCAGCTATTTCATCGCCATCGCGCTCGGCGGCAACCCGGATGTCAGCCAGGATGCCGGCGATCCCGCCCGCTTCCGCGCCGCCCAGCTGCTGTCCCGCCGGCAAGAGCTTTCCGTCTGATCCGTCACGAAAGACCGCCCGATGCTGCCAGAGACCTTCACTCGCGATATCCAGGTTGCCATGGAGCAGTCGCTGGATTTCCCGACATTGCGGCGCGTGGTGCATGCCCATGTTGCGGAGGCCCTTGCCGACGACCGGATCGCCAATGCCAGGCGAATCGTCATCGGCGGTTCGGGCGACAGCTGGTTTTCGGCGTTGTGCGTGGCACCCGCCTTCCGCCGTTGGACCGGGGTGATGACCGAGGCGCGCACGGCGATGGAGCTGGCGCGGTATGAGATCCCCCAGCTTGAGCGGGAGGATCTGGTGATCAGCGTGTCCAACTCCGGCAGTTCGTCGCGGGCGCGGGAAGCGGTGCTGCTCGCCAAGTCCCACGGCTGCCCGACCTTGGGCATCACCGGCAGCCTTACGGGCCCGCTGGCCCGGCAGGCCGACCGCATCATCCACCGCCCGGTCGTCGAGCAGTTCGACATCCCGCCGGAATATGGCCGCTGCTTCCTCAACATGGCCGAATGGATCGCCGTGCTCTATGCGCTTTATGTCTTCGGGCTTGAGTTGGGGGTGAAGCGCGGCCGGATCGACCGGGCCAGGGCGACCGCCGAACTGGATGCACTGGGATGCGCCATCGCGCGGATTCCCCAGATTTCGGTTGCCATCGAACCCGGTATCGCCGCGCTGGCGACCGAGTTGGACGGGATCGACACGATCTGGACCATCGGCGCCGGCCCCAGCAGGGGCACGGCGCAATATTGCGCCGCCAAGTTCCATGAGCAGATGCCGATCAACGGCGTCTGCACCGACCTGGAGGAATGGGCGCACCTGGAATATTTCCTGACCTTGAACTGGGGCAAGCGCGGTGTCGTGATGGTGATCGCGCCGCCGGGCAACAGTTTCGACCGGGCGCAAGAAATGGTGACCGGCATCGTCGGGGCCGGCGGCCGGGCGATCGTCGTCGGCGACCAGTCGAAAGCGGCTTTTCCCGAAGCCACGGCGTACTTCGACCTTCATCTCGGCGGCATGGACGAATTCCTGTCGCCGATGGTCTATCACCTGCCGGCCCAGCTTCTGGTGCTGCACATGGCCCGCCGTGCCGGCGTCACCCACATCCCGCTGAAGCGGCCGGACGGCGCGTTCCTGATCGCCAAGGGGCTGGTCCGCGACAGCACCCAGGGGCTTGCCTGAGATGCCTGCGGGCGGCCCGGACCTGATCTTCATCGGCCAGGTGACGATCGACGACGTCGTTCCGGCCGAGCCGGGGCCGTGGGGGCGGATGGTCGGCGGCAGCGCGCTCTATGCCATCGCCGGGGCCCGGCTGTGGATCGACCCGGCCAGGATCGGCATCGCCACCCGCACCGGCGCGGGCTATCCGTTCGACCTTGAGGCGATCCTGAGGGAGGCCGGGGTCGGTCACGTCGCGATCAACCGCGTGGCCGCCGAGCATATGATCGAATGGCTGATCTATGAGGAGGACGGCAGCCGCCGTTCCCTCTGCCGCAACGCCTCGGCCCGCGATGTCGGTGCCGAGGGATCGGCGACGATGCAGCCATTCTACGACGTGCTGCTCGGCATCTCCCCGACGGCGGAGGACGTGCCGCCGGCGTGGCTGCCCGCCCCGGCCGTGCATCTATGCCCGCAGATCGGCACCCGCCATCGCGACAGCCTGGCTTCGCTTGCCGGCAAGGCGGATTGGATATCGGTCGACCCGTCGCCGCATTACAGCCGCAAGCTGGACGCGGCCGGACTCGCCGCCTTCCTCGCTGGCGCCACCGCCTTCCTGCCGAGCCTGCAGGAAATCCGTCCGATCCTGGAGACGATGAGCGCCGAGGAGGCGGTCCAATCGTTGCACCGGGCCGGCTTTCGGGAAACGGTGCTGAAACGCGGCGCCGAGCCGACCGTCGTTGCCTCAGCCGGCGAATGCCGCGCGATTCCGGTGACCCCGGTTCCGGTGGTCGACCCGACCGGCGCGGGCGACAGTTTCTGTGGCGCCTATGCCGCCAACCGGCTGCTCGGCTGCGACCCGTTCGAATCCGCTCGCCGCGCCGCGATCAGCGCCGCCCTGGTGGTCGGCTGCAGCGGCGCCGAACAGGCGCTGAGGCTTAGACTGCCGGGCTGAATTCTGCCTGGTCTCTCGCCTATTTCTTTCCGTCATTCCCGCGCAGGCGGGAATCCAGGATCAAATCCTTAACGCCGAGGGCGCAGAGGTTTCGCAGAGGTCGCGGAGATAGTTTGTATTCCTCTGCGCTCTCCGCGAAACCTCCGCGCCCTCGGCGTTAAAATTTTCTGCTCCCGGCCTTCCTGGATTCCCGCCTGCGCGGGAATGACGAATGAAAGATATCGTGGGCAATACATTGAATGAACCGTTTCATCGGCTCTGCTCAAATCGGGTGCAACGCAGCGAGTGCTGCCTATTTATTGCCCACACTGTTTGATCAGATTGTAAACAATCGTGTAGGCATAGCCGAGGCAAACCGTCGATAACTGTTACAATCTACGGCCGGACGCACTTGGCACGGTGCGTGCAGAGACCCTGCGCAAAGCAAGCGCGGAGGGTGTCAGATGCGGATATCGGCGAAGACAATCGGATTCTCGGCTGCGGTCGCGGTGCTGGCGTTGGCCAGGGCGGGTTCGGCCCAGGTCGCGGCGGCGCCCACGCTCACCGCCGCGGGCGGCCAGCCGCTTGAGGAGATCACCGTCACCGCGACCAAGCGTGAGGAAAAGCTCAAGGACGTGCCGACCGCCGTGTCGGTGCTGAACGCCACGCAGCTGTCTGAGCAGCATGTCATCGATATCGAGGACGCCATCCGCAACGTGCCCGGCATCGCCTTTTCCACCACCGGCGGCG
>CAZNNJ010000246.1:5444-7580 GCA_964574305.1 uncultured Rhodospirillales bacterium
CTGCGCACGAAGGCGCGAGTACGCGAGACTTTCGGCAAATATCTCGATCCGCGGCGTCGCCTCCAATGTCGGCTCGCAGACGGTCGGCATCTATCTGGACGACGTGCCGCTGCTGGTCACCAATTCCTATGAAGGCGTCACCATCCCGAAATTCCTCGACATGGCGCGCATCGAGGTGCTGAAGGGCCCGCAGGGCACCTTGTTCGGTGCCGGGTCGGAGGGCGGTACGATCCGTTTCATCTCCAACCTGCCCCGGTTCGATGTGTTCGAGGGCAGCGGCCAGCTCGATATGGGCTATACTGACGGGTCGGACGGGCCGAACTACGATTTCCAGGGCGTGCTCAACCTGCCGCTGGTCGACGGCAAGCTGGCGCTGCGCGGGGCGTTCGAATACGGCTATCTGGGCGGCTGGGTCAATCGCATCACCAACGAGGGCAAGCTCGCCGGCACCGACGTCAATGACGAGCGCGACATCGTCTTCCGGTTGGCTGTCCGCTATGCCGCCAGCGACGATGTGACGATCACCGCGTCGATGTTCGGCCAGCGCGCCCATCTGGGCGACGCGCCCAACATCATCACCACGCTGGGCCTCAACACGGTGCAGAAGCAGGTGGACGAGTTCAGCCGGGATACGATGTTCATCCCGTCCGTCACGGTCGATGCCGACCTGGGCTTCGCCACCCTGACCTCGGTCTCGAGCTATTTCTGGCGGCAGGAGGCGCGCCAGCGTGACGGCACCAGCTTCAACAGCGGCGCGGTCGCCCAGTTCATCCTGGATCCGGCCTATCCGCAGTTCCAGCACCAGAACGACACGATCCTGGCCAATATCGCCTCGCCGGTGCATTTCCACGACACCTGGTACACGGCGAACCAGGAAATTCGCCTGACCTCTCCTACTCCGGAGGAAAGCGGCCTGCCGTTCAAATGGACGGTCGGCGCCTTCTACTCGGACCAGGCCAACAATCACCGCGACTATGAGGATGCGCCCGGCTTCAGCGCCGCGTTCCAGGATATCTACGGCCACAATATCAACGACGACCCGGTCCTGGGCGACGGCGACCCGCTTCTGTGGAAAAACGACCAGATCTATTACGTCTATGACCGCAACGATCTGCGCCAATATGCGCTGTTCGGCCAGATGGACTGGAACCTGCTGCCCGACCTGCATTTCAGCTCCGGCGCCCGTTACGTCTATGCGCGGGAATCTTTTACCGAGAATGGCGGCGCGTTCTTCGAGCTGGGCAATGTCGGCGTCACCAGCCCCTACAGCCAGGTTGCCCGCTTCTACGGGTTCACGCCGAAATTCTCCTTGAGCTACGACGTGACGCCGGATTCGACGATCTACGGTTCGGCCTCCAAAGGGTTCCGCTTCGGCGGCGCGACCTCGCCCAACGACAACACGATCTGCCTGGAAGGCTTCAAGGTGCTGGGCATCAACGGGGCGCCGATGACCTATGGGCCCGACAAATTATGGACCTATGAGCTGGGCACCAAGTCCCGCTTCCTGGGCAATTCGCTGTCGGTCAATGCCGCCGCCTATTACACGGACTGGTCGAAGATCCAGGAATCGGTGGTCATCCCGATCTGCGGCGGCCAGTTCAACAGCAATGTCGGCAACGCCGAATCCTACGGCGTGGAGGGTGAGATCGCCTATGCGCCTGCCCAGGTCCCGGGCCTGACCGTGCGGCTGAACGGCAATATCCAGCACGCCCAGATCACCAGCGCCGAGGCCTCGTCGCCCGCCCATGCCGGCGACCATATCCTCTACGTGCCGGATTGGACGATGGCGGTTTCGGTCGATTACGATTTCCCGATCATGGACGGCTATGACGGGTTCGTCCGTGCCGACTATGAATACACCGGCCCGTCGCGCGGCAGCTTCTCCCCGGCCGATCCGAACTTCAACGATCCGGCCTATGGCGTGCTGAACGGCAGCGTCGGTTTCCGGATGGATGAGACGGAGGTGTCGCTCTATGCCAAGAACCTCGCCAACGACCAGACGATCATCCAGCGTCCGGTCATCAACTCGGTCTCGGAGGGCTATACGCTCCGGCCGATCACCATCGGAGTGACCGCGAAAAGGACGTTCTGATGGGTTCGGCCGAGCAGAAAATCCGCCAAGCGAGAGGTCCGGCA
>CAZNNJ010000247.1:0-7555 GCA_964574305.1 uncultured Rhodospirillales bacterium
GGGCGCACACCCCGGGCTGGGGCCACAGGCCGGGCGGCGGGACTGGGCGGGGTTCCGCCGGCTTCGGGTTTCGGACAAGAGGCGCGAGAGCGGCAGCGTGACGTCGCTGGTGCTGGAGCCGACCGACGGACACCCCCTGGCGCCCGGCCTCCCAGGGCAGTTCGTCGTGCTGCGGCTACGTCCGGCAGCCGATGCCGCGCCGCTGCTGCGCAGCTACTCGCTATCGGGCGAGCCCAGCGGCGGCCGCTATCGCGTCAGCGTCAAGTTGAACCCCGGCGGCGCGGCCGGCGCCCATATCCGCAACGCGGTCAAGATCGGCGATATGATCGACGTGGCCGCACCGCGCGGCGATTTCGCGCTGAAGCCCGGCGATGGCCCCGTCGTCCTGATGAGCGCGGGGATCGGCGCCACGCCCGTGCTGGCCATGCTGCACACGCTGGCCGCCGCAAAGTCGCCGCGGGAGGTCTGGTGGATTTACGGAGCCCGCGACGGCGGGGAGCATCCGTTCGGCGAGGAGGCGCGTGCCTGCCTCCAGGCGCTGCCCCACGCCCACCGCCACATAAGCTATAGCGCGCCCACGCAAGCGGACCGGCCCGCCGTCGATTTCGACGCGCCTGGCCGGGTCGGCGTGTCCGTGCTGCGGGAACTGGGCGTGCCCCGCGATGCCGATTTCTATCTGTGCGGACCGCCTGCCTTCATGACCGAGCTGACCGCCGGCCTCGCGTCGTGGGGCGTGGCCGCCGGCCGCATCCGCGGCGAGACATTCGGCGCCGGTCCCGCCCTGACACCGGGAATCGTGGCGACCCAGCCCAGGCCGCCGCATGTACCGTCCGGCCCCGAAGGCGCCGGCCCGCTCGTATCCTTCGCACGGAGCGGCCTCAATGTCCGCTCGGGGCAATCGTTCCACAGCATCCTCGAGCTGGCCGAGGCCTGCGACGTCCCCGTGCGCTGGTCGTGCCGCAGCGGGGTCTGCCACAATTGCGAGACGGCGCTCGTCGCCGGCGCCGTCGACTATTTCTCAGACCCGGTCGAACCGCCGGCCGACGGCAACGTGCTGATCTGCTGCTCCCGGCCTCGGGGCGACATCGTGCTCGATCTATAGCCAACGGCACGTTGCGCACCGCGGCCTCGGCCATGCCGGACCCCGCCGGTCACCGAGGCTTGGATGATCGGCAGGTCTTCACTGCCGGCCGATGCCCTCGGCCGACCGCTCCCGCCGCATCAGCCACAGCAGCACCAAAAGGCCCGGCAGCCCGGCAAAGGTCGCCAGGATGAAGAAGCCGACCCAGTCGAGCTTGTCCGCCAGGTATCCCCCTGAGGCGGCCAGCATCGTGCGCCCTACGGCCGCCAGTGACGACAGCAGCGCGTACTGGGTGGCGGTGAAGCGCAGGTTGCAGAGGCGTGACAGATAGGCGACGAACGCGGCGGAGCCGAGGCCGCCGGTGACGTTCTCGAGGCCGATCGAGACGGCGAGCATCAGGTTGTCGTGGCCGGCCAGGGCCAGCGCCGCATACATCAGGGTCGATACGTTCTGCAGCACGCCGAAGACCAGCAGGCTGCGGAACAGGCCCCAGCGCGCCACCGCCAGGCCGCCGAGCGCCACGCCCACCAGGGTCGCGAACACGCCGAACACCTTGCTGATGGCCGCGACTTCGCTGGCGGTGAAGCCCAGCGAGACATAGAGCGGGTTGGCCATCACCCCGGCCAGCGCATCGCCGAACTTGTAGAGCACCACGAACAGCAGGATGGCCGCCCACATCTCGCGGCCGAAGAAGTCGGCCAGCGGCGCCACCACGGCGCCGCGCAGCCAGTCGAGAACGCCGATCCCGCGTCCGGCGGGCTCGGCGGGTGCCTCGGGCTCCGGCGTCAGCCACACGGTCACCATGCCGACGCCCATCAGCGCCGCCATGACCGTATAGGCGAAGTGCCAGCCGCCGAACGCCGATGCGTAGAGCGCGCCGGCCGAGGCGGCGATCATGCCGAAGCGATAGCCCCACTGCGTCGCCGCTGCGCCTGCCCCCTGCTGTTCGGGCGTCAGCAGCTCGATGCGATAGGCGTCGATGACGATATCCTGGCTCGCCGACAGGAAGGCGACGATCACGGCCATCAGCGCGGTCCGGGCCGCATCGGCCTTGGGGTCGGTAAAGCCCAGCGCCAGGATTGCCGCCGCCAGCGCCGCCTGCAGCACCAGCGCCCAGCTCCGCCGCCGGCCGAGCCTGCTCGTCAGCGCCGGCAGGGGCAGCCGGTCGATCAGCGGCGCCCACAGGAACTTGAAATTGTACGGGATGCCGATCAGCGCAAAGAGGCCGATGGCCGTGCGCGACACGCCCGATTGCGCCAGCCAGAACGACAGCGTGCCGAGGGTCAGTGGCAGCGGCAGGCCGCTGGAAAAGCCCATGAACAATACCGAAAGCAGCCGCGGCTCGCGATAGGTGTCGGCGACCCGCCGCCAAGCGGCCGCACGGCCGGTAGAGGCTGTTGCCTCGGTCAATTCGGCTTCGCCGTGCCCTGGAACCGCTCCGCGATCGCGGCATGCGATTCCACCGCCTTCTCGAACCGCGCGGCGAAGACCTGGAAGGCCCCGGCGCTCTCGGCGACCTCGCCCTTGACGGTGTGCGCCGACACGGCGGCCAGCGCCGCCATGGCGCCCGACAGCTCGGCCAGTATGTCCAGGATGCCGGCAATCGCCGCATCCCGCTCCTCGTCCGTCACCTCAACCTCCTGTCCGGCGCGCAAAAGCCATTCCCGAGTCCGGACGTAGCCTGCATGGTTCGCGGCGCATCGGAAACAGAAGATTGATTTGCCGGGGTGGTTTCGGCCCGGGGGGAGGGGGGCGGAATGAGACGTGGGCTGACCGAGACTTCTGCTTTTGTTGACCCAGTGCAGACATACTCAGCGATCGTTTGAACGGCAGCTTCGCAGCGATTCACGCCGTTCCCCATCAAAATAGCGATCCCGTATAGCGGCCGTTCGCTACGTCCTAGCATTGGATGGGGAACGGCCTGGATGTGCGCAGCGCCTGCGTAACGGCCGACGCCATGCCAGTCTGCGCCTACGGCGACAATAGAAATATTTGACATGGCATTAGAAGAACGCTCGTCATACGATTACTTTTTGATCATAAGAGATGTGTCGCTGTCCAGCAGCAGTTCGGTCGATCGACTAGACCTTGCCAATCAAGTATGCCGGAGACCACATATGAGCGACGTTTTTTATGTCAGTAGTGCGGGCCTTGTCGGCAGCGCTGCTCCTGGCCAGACGACAAGCGGAGTTTTCGTCCAATCTGGTCAAGCCGAGTTCGTATATTCCGGTGGCACGGCCGCCGACACCACAGTGGAAAGTGGTGGACTTCTTGTTGTCCTTCCGGGTGGAGCGCAGAGCGGTACAGTGCTGTCGGGCGGCCTCATCGTTTCGACTGGGGTTGTGATCGTAACCAAACTATTTGGCAGGGAAGACGAGTACGTTTTACCGGGTGGAACGATCAGCAGCGGATTTGTGAGCTTCGACGATTATATTTACGTCTACGGTGGTTCGACCAGCGGCATGCAGTTGGGCCATAATGGGCATGAAGAGGTTTACTCCAATGGTACGGCCGTTGGAACCCTAGTGGATGGGACTTACGGAGTTCAGGCTGTTTACGCTGGCGGCATAGCCAATGGCACAACGGTTAATCTCGGGTCTCAGTACATTTTAAGCGGCGGAACAGCGGCAGGGACAGTTGTCAGCGGCCGCGGCAGTGAAATCGTCGATAACGGCGGCGTGGCGAGCGGGACGACAGTGCTGAGCGGTGGCGACGAATATGTGTTATCCGGCGGCGTTGCCAGCAACACCACGATTTTGAGCGGCGGTGAGATAACCTATGCGGGGGGCATGGCCGTTGGCGATGCGATCGGCAGTGGCGGGAGCGAGGGCCTCGCCGCGAATGTAACAGTCACCGGTCTGGCCATCTGCAACGGGCCTAAGCTGTTCGACTCCGGCGGACTTTCCAGCGGAACGACAGTGGATGCCGGTGGTGTCGTATCCGCCAAAGGCCTCGTGGCCGGCGGCACAGTATTGAGCGGCGGCCAGATTTTCGTCTTGGGCGCTGGCGAAATAAGCGGAACCGTTATCAGCAATGGTGCCAGCGTAGTCGTCAACGACGGGGGTCAGATCGATCTCACAGGTGCCCTGCCCGCGGGCGTGACGCTTGGAAGTGGCGCGCGGGAAGCGATCGATTCTGGTATAAGCATTAGCGGATTGATCGTCAGTTCAGGCGTCACGTTGATCGTCTCGTCGGGCGGCGCGGCCAACAGTGCCGAAATCCTTTCAGGCGGGACAATCGAGTTTGATGGCGGCGCGGCGCCAAATTTCGTGGTTGCCCGTGGTGGGCAGGAGGCTGTCGCATTCGGCGATGTCAGCGGCCTTGTCGTTGGCAACGGTGTTACTTTAAACGTCCTTGCCAATGGGACGGCGGTCGGTGCGCACGTCCTGTCAGGTGGCGTGATCGACTTTGCGGGTGGCGCTGCAAGCGGATTGACGGTCGATAAAGGCGGGCGCGAAACGATTCTCGCCGGCGCGAATGCCAGCGGCCTCACTGCTAGCAGTGGCGTTGTCATATCGGTTTTGCGACGCGGCACCGCGATCGGGACAACGGTCGAAGGCGGCGGAATACAGAAGGACCAAGGTGTCGCCGCCAATACCATTGTTCTAAGCGACGGCACCGAATTGATCCAATACGCAGGTTCCGCACTCGGCGCCGTCCTGAGGGGTGGGACACAACTCGATGCAGCAGGGACTACGATCTCGACGGTCGTCAGCGCGGGCGGTACCGAAGTTATCGCTTACCAAGCGCAGGGTATCTACATAGGCAGGGCGAGCGGCACTACCGTGTCTAGCGGGGGCCGTCTGATAGTGTCAGGGGGCGCGGCGACCGACGCGAATGTTCTTTCAGGGGGCGAGATCGTATTCGCCGGTGGCTATGTCAGCGGTTTGACCGCCGCCGCAGGCGCCATGGAACTGGTCGACAACCAAGTCACGCTGGCGGTTTCGTCGGGAGAAACTGCCAGAAACGTAACAGTTTTGTCAGGTGGCGAGTTCGACTTCGCCGGCGGGACTGTCGACAAGCTGACGGTCAACGCCGGCGGCATCGAAAAGATACTTTCGGGAGCAAGCGTCAGCGGTCTGAAGGTCACCGAAGGGGCAACATTGATCGTCTCGTCAGGAGCCGCGGCTGACGGAGCGTCCGTTCTCAGCGGCGGCACGCTGGTTTATGCTGGCGGCGCGGTGACTGGGCTGGTTGTAGACCCGGGCGGAGAAGAGACGATCCAGTCTCGCACTACAGTCCGAGACCTTTTGGTCGACAGCGGCGTATCCTTGACCGTCTCGTCCGGCGGTACGGCAATCGGCGCACAGGTGCTCAGCGGCGGTGAATTCGTCTATGCCGGCGGCACGGCAAAGGGACTAATCGTCAGTAGCGGTGGTTCTGAGGTTATCGACTCGGGCGTGACCGTCAGTGGCTTGGCAATCGCCGACGGTGTGAGACTCACGCTCAACGGCGGCTTGGCGGTCGGCACGAAAGTTCTCTCGGGGGGAGAGGTTGTATTCGCGAACGGTTATCGCGGTAACCTCTATGGGCTGACCCTCGCCATAGGCAGCACCGAACTGGTTGAAAGCGGAGCGGCCCTCGCAGTTACCTCGGGCGAGAGCGCCAGGAATGTCACTGTCCTTAGGGGCGGCTTTTTTGAATTTTACGGGGGTGCTGTAAGCGGATTGACGGTCGACAGCGGTGGTACGGTGCTGATCGACCAGGGCGCAACTGTCAGCAATCTGAAGGTCACTGACGGCGCCACCCTCTTCGTCACTTCCGGAGGGACGGCGGTTTTTACCACTGTCGACAGCGGTGGCGAAATCGTGTTGGCCGGCGGGACGGTGGTTGGACTGACCATCGACAGGGGCGGCATTGAAGGAATCGAAAGGGGTTTTACCGAGCATGGCCTGACGGTCAGCGCGGGCGTCATCTTGGTCGTTTCATCCGGAGCAACAGCAGTTCGGACGAAAGTCTCGCCAGGTGGCCTTGTGGACGACGCCGGAATCGCCAGCAATACTGTAGTTTTCGACAAGGGCGTTGAACAGATTCTGGCCGGTGGGATCGCAATCGGCACGGTGTTACACGATGCCGACCAGCGCATCTCCAGTGGCGGGATAGCGGTTGCGACAGTTGTCGGGAGCGGCGGCCGCGAATTCGTCGATAGCGGCAGCGTGGCGAGCGGCTCGACCGTTCTGAGCGGTGGCCGGATCATTTATGAAGGGGGCGCCGTCAGCGGTCTTACGGTCAGTAGCGGTGGCATCGAGGTCGTCGGGACAGATGTGCGGGTGAGCGGTCTTCGCATCAGCACCGGGGTCACTCTAAATGTCTCTTCGGGCGGGACAGCTAGCGATACGGCAATCAACGGGGGCACTGAGGATGTGTTTCACGGTGGCCGGGCGGCTGGAACGACGACTTTCGGTAGCCATGGCAAGCTGACCTTGGGCGCGACCACGGGTATTGCGATCACCGTTTCCGGCTTCAGGGTGACCGACACGCTCGACCTTGCAAACTTCAAGTTTGGCTCAGCGGAAAAATTGTCCTTCGTCGAGAATGCAGCGAAGACCAAGGGTGTGCTGACCGTTACCGATGGGACGCAAAAGGCGACTATTGCCCTGTTCGGCCAATACGTCGCCACCGGCTTCCACCACGTCTCGGACGGCGCGACGGGCACGGCAATCACCTACGCCACCCCACCCTCCAGCGCTCATGCTGATCTGGCGGGAGGGCCGACGTAGACGCCATAATACTTTCCTCGGCCGAAGTCGCTATGCGGCCATCCGATTCATTTCGCGGTGCTTGGCTGCCTCTCGTAAGCCGACATTCGCCTGCACGCACTCGAATGGAAAGCATTGGCGCGATCCGGACGACAGCAAAAAGTAGAACTTCGTGGATGCCTCCCAATCCACAATCCAAACCGTCCAAATACGTAAAACTACCACCCCTTGATTTAAAGGCGGGACTCTGTTCGATAATAGACGCAACGAACCGGGGCGAACCCCGGACACCCCCGATAACAAGAAACCGATAATGAACCCGTTGGGCTTCGGTCCGCGGACTCGCAGGGATGTTGCGCATGTTGCGGACTGTCGCGACGATTGGTTTTTTTTGTGTTGCCTCAGCGGCCTGGGCCTCGGACCAGCCGCAATACGAACCGCCGCCCGCCTGGGTGAAGCCGTTCGAAACCCCCAAACCGGCCGCCTCCGCCGCCGGCGGCACGACGCGCGTCCTGCTGGAGGACTCGCAGGACAAGTTCGTCGCCGACGGGCTCGACAGCTATTGGGAGCGGTCCGAGCGGATCGAGACGCCGCAGGGCCTGTCCTCCATGGGCAATATCGCCTTCGACTGGAATCCCGACACTGAAACCCTGCTGATCCATCGCGTACGCATTATCCGCGGCGACAAGGTCATCGATCTGCTGGCCGGCGGGCAGAAATTCATCGTGCTTCGCCGCGAGAACCGGCTCGAGGAGGCGATGCTGGACGGCACGCC
>CAZNNJ010000248.1:0-7551 GCA_964574305.1 uncultured Rhodospirillales bacterium
TGCCGCCGCGCGTCCTGGTCAACCGGCGCTATTATTCAGAGGTCAACCGCGGCTGCCGCTCGGCGGCGGAGCGCGAATATCTGACCGATCGGCTGAACGCCGCCAACTGGCTGATCCGCTCATTGGACCAGCGGGCCCAGACGATCCTCAAGGTGGCGACCGAGATCGTGAACCAGCAGGAGGAGTTCTTCCAGCACGGCGTCTCGCGCCTGCGCCCGCTGGTTCTGCGCAACATCGCCGAGATCATCGGCATGCATGAAAGCACGGTCAGCCGGGTAACCAGCAACAAGTTCATGTCGACGCCGCGCGGCATGTTCGAGCTGAAATATTTCTTCTCGACCGCGATCCCGCGCGCCGACGGGGGCGAGTCCTTCGCCGCCGAGGCGATCCGTCACCGCCTCAAGGCGCTGATCGACAACGAGGCCCCGGACGATATCCTGTCGGACGATACGCTGGTCGAGCAGCTGCAGGGCGAAGGTATGGATATCGCCCGGCGCACCGTCGCCAAGTACCGCGAACAACTCGGCATCCCCTCATCAGTGCAACGGCGGCGGCAAAAAAACTTCGCCGCGGCTGCGACCCGCTGACACGGGGAACGTTTTTGTTGTTCACGACCTGAATCCTGCCATGATTAGAGTGTGACATTGTTTAAGTTTCGGGTAGGGTCCTTCGCCTTTTTCCCCGACGAGGAGACGAGAATGAAATTACTGACGACATTCGCCATTACCGCCGCCATGCTGGCGGCCCCGGCCATCGCGATGGCCAAGGATTGCGGCAACCCGCCCGCCAAGCTGTCGCTGCCCGACGGCGCGAGCGCCACCGAAGACCAGATGAAGGCCACGCAGGCGAAGTTCCCGGCCTATGCCCAGCAGATGAGCACGTTCATGCGCTGCCTGTCCGACCAGATTAAGACCGCCAAGGACGAGTATGACGGTGTGACCGCCGACTGGGCCAAGCAGCAGAAGGTTTTTACGTCGCAGCCCGCGAAGTAATCGCCGATCGAACGATCGGAGCCGCTCAGCCGAGCCGCTCCAGTTCGTCGATGAAGCCGCCGATGATGCCGAGGCCCTTGTGCCAGAAGGCCGGATCGGCGGCATTCAGGCCGAACGGCGCCAAGAGCTCGTGATGGGTCTTGGTGCCGCCCGCCGCCAGCATTTCCAGATACCGGTCCGCAAAGGCGGGGTCGCCCTGCTGATAGACCGCATAGAGCGCGTTCACCAGGCAGTCGCCGAACGCATAGGCGTAAACATAGAACGGCGTATGGATGAAATGCGGGATATAGGCCCAGAAATGGCGGTATCCCTCATCGAAGCGTAGCGCCGGCCCCAGGCTTTCGGTCTGGACTGCGAGCCAGATTTCCCCCAGCTGCTCAGCCGTCAGCTCGCCGTCGTTCCGGGCGGCATGGACGCGCGTCTCGAAATCGTAGAACGCGGTCTGGCGCACGACCGTGTTCAGCATGTCCTCGACCTTGCTCGCCAGCAGGAAGCGGCGCTCGTCCGCGTTGGCGGTGCGCGCCAGCAGCGCGCGGAAGGTCAGCATCTCGCCGAACACGCTGGCGGTCTCCGCGAGCGTCAGCGGCGTGTTGGACATCAGATGCCCCTGCGGCCCGGCCAGCACCTGATGCACGCCGTGGCCGAGTTCATGCGCCAGGGTAATCACATCGCGCGCCTTGCCGTGATAGTTCAGCAGCAGATAGGGGTGGGCGCTCGGCACCACCGGATGGGCGAAGGCGCCGGACTGCTTGCCCGGCCGCACGGGCGCGTCGATCCAGGCATTATCGAAGAAGCGCTGCCCGACCGAAGCCAGCCTGGGCGAAAAGGCGGCATAGGCCTCCAGCACCAGCCCCTTGGCCTCGCCCCAGCCGAAATGCCGGTCCGGGTCGCCCGGCAACGGTGCGTTGCGGTCGTAATAGTCCAGCACCGGCTCGGCCGCGGTTGGGTTCAGCCATTTCGCTTTCAGGCTGTAATAACGGTGGGACAGGTCGGCGTAGGACGACTTGACGGCCGTTGCCAGCGCATCGACGACCGCGTCCTCGATCTGGTTCGACAGGTTGCGGTAGGAGACGGAACGCGGATAGCTGCGCCATTTGTCGTCGATCTGCTTGTCCTTGGCGAGCGTCGAGGTGATCAGCGCGAAGGTCCGGATCTGCTTGTCGAAGCCGGCGCCGATCGCCTCGCCTGCCGCCTTGCGCCGGGCCCGGTCGGGGTCGGACAGCAGGTTCAAGGCGTCGCTGACCGGCAATTCCTGCCCGTCGACATCGAAGCGCATGGCGGCGATGGTCTGGTCGAACAGGCGGTGCCACGCGCCGGCGCCGACGACGTGGCGCTCATGCAGCAGCCGCTCGGCCTCGTCCGACAGGATATGCGGGCGGAATAGCCGCGCCGTGGCGACCCAGGGCGCATAATGGTTGAGCGCCGCGTCGGCCATCTTCTGCTTGAGGTCGAAATCCTCGATCCGGTTGAGCTCGAGGGTGAAGAAGATCAGGTCGACGGTGATGCCGTTCACCCGCTCGGTGATGCCCTGGTAGAACTTGCCGATAGCTGGGTCCTCATTGTCCCCGGCATAGACCAGCCCGGCGTAGGACATCGCCTTGGACAGGCGCTCGTCGATCCGCTCGTAAGCCGCGATCGCCGCACCCAGCTTCTTGCCGGAAAGGCCCGCGATCTTGCCCTGATAGGTCTTGGCGAAGGATTTGGCGTCGGCCGCCGCGCCGGTGAGCTCGGCCTTGAGCTCGGGCGATTCCATGCCGGGATAGAGATCGGTTAGGTCCCAGCTGGGCAGCGTCTCAGCCGCCTGTTTCGCCGCCGCGTTCGCCATGTCGAGTCTCCGTTCCTTGTCTGGCTCGATATAGGCATATCCTGCTGTGGGGGACAGCCCGTTGCAGTGTCTGATTATCAGGAACCCGTCACCAAATCCGGCGGATAAGACGCGGCCCGAGTCGCCCGGCTACCTGATGAACTGCGGCCAGCTCGGCCCAAGTTTCTCATAGGCGTCCCGGCGAAAGATCTCCTTGAACATTTTCGCGATGGCTTCCTGCAAACCCGGCGAGGCGCGACCAACGACGCCATGATCGGACTGGGCGAAATACGGGAAATAGGCGGAATTGATCGGCACGGCCGCTACGCGACCAGGGTTGAGTATGAAGGGCTTGCTGTGGCCCATCGCCTCTGCCTGTTTCTGACCGAAAGGCATTAGTCCTTCCGGCCACGGCTTCTCGGGTATCTGCGACGTGCTATAGGCAACAACGGCGGCAAAGCCGCCGCTCGGCACGCCGGTAACGGCCATCGTATAGGTTACGTGTGGCTCTGGACCGGGTTGGACAGGGTTTTCGTGGAACGGGAAGTTGCACCAAACCCAATCCCCCGCCCGGAATGGTGGGGCGCTCAAGGCTTCTTGGCGGCCTCGAAGATCAGGGATACCAGTTCGCAACGGCTGGCATAAGATTCATCTGTGTCATCATCGTGACGGATCACAGTCATTTCATGACCATGGCCCACCAGCTCGGGCGCAACAAGCACGCGAGGGGTGGGATCAAGCTCGGGCGGGAGCGCCGTCTTGGGTTTCTGCGTCGTCGCCAGGGACATGGCTTTGCGATGTGCGACCATGCCTATCAAGATCGCCTTTAGGCCGCGTAAGTGCAAGAGGTAGCACAGGGAAGGAGCGCAGGTTAGTCATCCTTTTGCATTGAATGGGCTAGATATCCATCCACGTCTTCGAGGTCGTTTTCGTCGTCTTCCGCCATTTCCTTGAAATACCGCCTGCGCTGTCCACGGACGGCCGCTTCAAGCTTCCGCCATCCCACATGATCGTCACTGCATTGCAGAGGCTGCAGAACTGCGGTTCTGGTCGCCATCTCGGGATAAATCTCCGTGACGAACTCCCGGAACTCGGCCAGCTTGTCCGGTGACGCATCGCCGGTGATCGCCGCTGCCAGGCGGCTATTGCATGGACCGCATACCGCACGAAGGTTCGACGGATCAGCCGAATCACCTGCGATGTGGTCGATCTGATCGGCCTGGGCACCGCAGAGCTGACACGTCCGTTGATCGCGCTCAAAAATGGCTTCGCGTTGCTCGGGTGTAAGCGCCCGCTCCTTTGCGGGATAGCCTCCTTTGAACAGCGAAAGGAGCTTGTCGCCCATCGCCTGCTTGATATCGGAGTCGTTTAAACGGCCTTCGCTCAGGCGCGCGCGGAAATAACGAACATGCTTCGCCATGTCGTGACAGAAGAGGCTGCAATGGGCGCTCGCGATCTCGACTGGCTCCCCACAATTCGCGCACTCCAGCCCATTCAAAAGCCCTTCCGCCGCCTCCGCAAGGTCCAGGCCCTGAGGAAGGGAAGCGGGGTCGAGCGCCTCGACCATCCTAAGGATGGTGCGTGACAAATACCGATCCGCAAGTACGTCCGCAGCCATCACACTGGCCTTTCCAAACGCTAAATCTGGCGGGTTTCCGATCGCATACCCGGCTTATGCCGGTGTGCGCGTCTCGCCGTTGTCCAAGGCCCGGGCGATGTCGATGAATTTCAGCACGATGAAGCCGAGCAGGAAGGCGACGCTGCCGGCATTGAGGGCCGACAGGCGGGCCGATTCCTCTGGCGAGAACAGGATGATCGGCGCGCCGAACATCCTGGCCGGAATGAATTCCAGCAGCAGCATGACACCCAGCAGCGGGAACATCAGCCAGCGCTCGCGATAGCGGTAGAGCAGCGCCGTCAGCACGATGCAGGGGAACAGGAACAGCCCGACGCCCGAGGCGACGCCGAACAGCTTCATGCACCACAGCGTGTTGGCCGCGCCGACGATCGGCAGCGCCAGCCGGGCGGCCCGCGAGCTGATGCGCGCCAGCCAGGGGATGGCATAGAAGAACGGGCTGATCAGCACCGTCGCCAGGCACCAGGGCAGCCCGTTTCGGCCGGTCAGCAGGATGACATAGAGAGGATAGAGCGGGCCGTTCCAGGCTAGCATCAAGGCGATGATATTGATCGCCGCCGCGCTGGGGTCATCATGTGCCGCATAGGCGGATTGATGGCGGATCAGCGCTTTCAAGGCCGCGATCGGAGAACTGAAAACTGTCACGATTCTCGCCATTTCTGCCGGCAGGAAGAGGCCGGGATTATGCACGGCTGGGCCGTGTGAAGTCGACAGAAGAAGCGGCGCGAACGGGCGGAACCGATACCGCCGCACCGGCGGCCAGATGAAATATTTCAAAAAAGGAAACTTTTTTGGCCTCCCCGTCTTGGAAAACCGTGCTCGCATGTCACAATAGGAAAAGCTCGTGTCCGTCCACGACGGGGTCACGTCACGCGGGGGGAGAAGCCAATGGACGGCAATATCGAGGGTGCGCCCAGCGCGGCCGGTTCATACTGGAAGATCGAGGCCAAGCCGCCGAGCGGCCGCTACGCGCGGGGCTGGTATTGCCTGGGCCCTTCCGACGCCTACAAGGACGGCAAGCCCCATACGCTCACCGCCTTCGGCACCAAGCTGGTCGTCTTCCAGGGGGAGAGCGGCCGCATCAACGTGATCAACGGCTATTGCCCGCATATGGGCGGCGACCTGGGCGAGGGCGAGATCAAGGGCGATACGATCGCCTGCCCGTTCCATGACTGGCGCTGGGCCGGCGACGGCCGCTGCACGCTGATCCCCTATGCCCGCTTCGTCCCGCCCAAGGCGCGCACCCGGGCTTGGATCACGCATGAGGAGAACAAGCAGCTCTTCGTCTGGAACGACCCGGAGGAGAACCCGCCCCCGCCGGAGGTGGTGGTGCCGCGCCACGAGGGCTGCTTCGACGGCAAGTGGAGCGAGACCTCCTGGGCGACATGGGTGATCGAGACCAATGTGCGCGAGCTGATCGACAACATGTCGGACCTCGCCCATTTCTTCTATGTCCACGGCAGCGGCCGCTTCCAGGGCCCGTCCTATTTCAAGAACATCTTCGAGGGCCACATCGGCTATCAGTACATGGAGTACCATCGGGCCGGATCGACCCCGACCCATGATTCCGGCGTGCCGTTCCATGGGACGGGCACGGATCTGGCGCCAGGCACCTTCCGGTCGGAGGGCGTCTATTACGGCCCCGCCTATATGATCAATCCGCAATGGTCGAACATGGGCGGAACACCGACCGACATCGTCCTGTTCAACTGCCATTACCCGATCACGCCCGACACGTTCATGCTGCAGGTCGGGATCATGGTGAAGCACGACCCGAACCTGACGGCGGAGCAGAACGCCGTCCGCTCCAAGGCGATCTCGGAGATGCAGCAGGGCGCCTTCTACCAGGACGTCCATATCTGGAAGACCAAGACCCGTGTCGACAATCCGCTGCTCTGCCATGCCGACGGGCCGATGATCCAGCTCCGCCGCTGGCACGACCAGTTCTATCGCGACGTCGCCGACATCATCCCGGCGATGACCAACCGCTTCGAGTTCACCGCCAATCTCGACCACGCCAACAGCGTCTGGGACGAGCAGATCATCGAAAACCTGACCCGCGACCGCGACGCCGGCATGGATGTCGACGTCAGCGTCCGCGCGCCCTTCGCCAGCTGGGGGTAGACGGTCCGCTCCAGCGCCGATATGTGAGCCGGCCGCGCGGGAAAAGCGCGGCCGGCATTGCGTATTACTGTTGCTTGTCTTTCCCCGCGGGGCGGGGTTTTTCGGCAGGGGGCCCTGGGGGACCGGGATGCCTCGGGGCGGCCTGGGGAGGCAGGCGCGCCGGAAGGGGGACTGGGTGGGGCGCCTGCCCGATGCGTTCCCCACGGGCCAGGCCATGGCGGTCGGCACCGCGGGCTACACCGCGATGCTGTCGGTGCTGGCGCTGGAGCGTGGCGGAATGAACGGCCCGGTGCGCCCGGGCGATGGCGAGGTGCTGGTCACCGGCGCCTCCGGCGGCGTGGGCACGATCGCCATCGCCATCCTGTCGCGCCTGGGTTACCGCGTGACGGCTTCGACCGGCAGGGCCGCCGAGGCCGACTTCCTGAAGGCCCTGGGCGCAGCCGAAGTCATCGACCGTGCCGCGCTGGGCGTGCCCGGCAAGCCGCTGCAGAAGGAGCGCTGGGCCGCGGTGGTCGACGCCGTCGGCTCGCACACCCGGGTCAGTGCCTGCGCGCAGGTGCGCTACGGCGGCGTGGTCACCGCCTGCGGGCTGGCGCAGGGCATGGACTTCCCGGCCTCGGTGGCGCCCTTCATCCTGCGTGGGGTGACGCTGGCCGGCGTGGACAGCGTGATGGCGCCGATGGCACTGCGCGAGTGCGCCTGGGCCCGGCTCGCGCAGGACCTGGAGCCGGACCGCCTGCGCGCCATCACGCGCGAGATCCGGCTGGGCGAGGCCATCGACGCAGGCCGCCGCATTGTCGAGGGCGGCATGCGGGGCCGCGTGGTGGTCGACGTCAACGGCTGAGCGCCGCCCGCCGTTCACCTCGGGCCGGCGGTCTTGCCACCGGCCCGCGCCATTCGTGCAATCTGATCTGCATCTGTGTCGCCGCGCGGCGGGCCGGACCCGCCGGCGCGCGGCGCTACAATCCTGCCCATGACGCCGATCCGCTACGCCA
>CAZNNJ010000249.1:0-5832 GCA_964574305.1 uncultured Rhodospirillales bacterium
GGCTTTCGCCGCCCCTGCCGTCTGGCCGCTGGCCCCGGCGCCCGGGACCGCGTGTTGGGTGTGCCGGCGGAAGGACGGGGCGCCTCGTCCGAATGTGGTGGGCGGCGGCGCGCTCCTCGCTCTCGGGCCGCCGTTGGTCTTCATCGGAACCGTCGGGCCGGCGGGTTATCTCGGGTCCTTCGCGAGCGCGGCGCAGAAGATGCGCGTCTATACGGTCGGCCGGACGCCCGAGCGATTTGCGATCTGTCTGCTCATTCTCGTACAGGCCGTCGCCCTCCTGCTCCTGGCGGGCCTCCGCAGCCGGCTTCGAGATCCCGCGTGGATCGCGGGCACCGCGTGGGTCGGCTTCGGCCGCGGGACGGCGGGGGCGGCACCGGCGATGGGGCCGGCCGTCTCGACATAAAAGCCGCGGCGCTCCATGGCGCGCGCGAGGCGAAGGCGGAACGGCTCATCGTCATCGACGATCAACAGGCGGTTCGTATCCGGCACGATGGCCGTCGACCGGTCCGCCGCGATTGATTCTTGCATTCTTTGAGTCCTCGAAACCCCGGCTCTTACGGGCCGGCGCGGCATATTAGCGCAAAACCTTTCCGGATCACAAAGCCAGGGCTTTCCGGATCACAAAGCCAGCGCCGACCGCGGCCAGACGATGGTCACCGCGGCACCCTCCAGCGCCCCGTCCAGGCCGTTGACGAAGGTGACCTCCGCCCCGGTCCGCTCCAGCAAGGTCTGGGCGATGAAGATGCCGAGGCCCAGATGCTCGTGCTCCTGGTCGCGCAGCGAGAGATAGGGCTCGCCCAGCCGTCCGAGCAGGCCGGGGGAAAAGCCCGGCCCGTCGTCGCTGACCGTCATGGCGATGCGCTGCGCGTCGGTCCGGGTCTCGACCCGGACCGCGGTGGTGGCGAACTGCATGGCGTTCTGCAGGATATTGCCCAGCCCGTGCATGATCTCCGGCGTGCGGCGCAGGATCGGCATCTCGATGCCGGGGGCGGCGCCGCTGCGGATATCCAGCCTTATGTCCGGCATGCGGTGGGGCGCCGCCGCCGCCTCGATCAGCTGGTCGAGCGGCAGGCGGTTGAAGGGCGATTCCTCGGCATCCTCGGGCTTGCGCGACAGCTCGGCCAGGATGGCACGGCAGCGCTCGCACTGGCTCTGGATCAGCGCCACATCCTCCGCGAAAGGGCTGCCGGGCGGCAGGTCGCGGCCCAGCTCCTTGGCGACGACGGTGATGGTCGATAGCGGCGTGCCCAGCTCATGCGCCGCCGCCGCCGCCAGCGTGCCGAGCGCGGTCAGGCGCTGCTCCCGCGCCAGCGTCAGCTGGGTCTCGGCCAGCGCCTCCGAAATACGCCGCGCCTCGCCCGAGACGCTCCAATTATAGGTGGCGATGAAACCGCAGGCCAAGGTGAGCGCGATCCAGATGCCGAGCTGATAGAGGTCCGGCAGGCGGGGTGAGCCGCCGCCGTTCCAGGGCAGCGAGAAGGGCGAGGCGAAGAGGGCCGCCAGGCAGATGATGGCGAGGAAAGTCAGCGCGAAGGAATAGTCCCGCCCCAGCACCGCCGCCGCCACCGCGATCGGCCCCAGCACCAGCATGGCGAACGGGTTGGTGAGGCCGCCGGTCAGGAACAGCAGCGCCGAGAGCTGCAATATGTCGAAGGCGAGATAGAAGGCGACGGTGCGGTCCGACAGAGCCCGCCCGCGCCGCATGATCATGCCCAGCAGGTTGACGATGACGGCGAGCGCGATCACGGTCAGCACCGCTGAGAGCTGCATCGGAAAGCGGAAGCCGAAAGCGACGGTCAGCACCGTCACCAGCTGGCCGATGATGACGATCCAGCGAACGAAGACCAGCGTGCGCAAGGAAACACGCCCGACTTCGCGCGGCGGTTCGCCCGGCCGCGATGCGCCGGTCTCGAAGAATGATGTTTCCGCAACCATAATTCACACCCTAGCCGTTGCGCCCGCCGGCCGCCATATTGCGCCCGATGCCGGCGACCAATCCCCCTGATCCGTCCAATATTATCATTTCCGTCGAGGACTTGACCAAGCGCTTCGGCGACAGTTTGGCCGTGGACGGCATTTCCTTCACCGTGGCCGAGGGCTCGGTCACCGGCCTGCTGGGCGGCAACGGCGCCGGCAAGACGACGACGATCGCCATGCTGCTCGGCATGCTGATCCCGACGGCGGGCACGATCCGGATCATGGGCGCGGACATGGTGGCCCACCGCTACCGCGCGCTGCCACGCATGAATTTCGCCTCGCCCTATATCGACCTGCCGCACCGGCTGACCGTCATCGAGAACCTGACGGTCTATGCCGGGCTCTACGGGGTCGCCCGGGGCAAGCAGCGCATCGCCGAGCTGGCAGAGGCGCTGGACTTTGTACAGCTGCTGAAGCGCGACTACGGCAACCTGTCGGCCGGGCAGAAGACGCGGGTGGCGCTGGCCAAGGCGCTGATCAACCGGCCGCGCCTGCTGCTCCTCGACGAGCCGACGGCCTCGCTCGACCCCGACAGCGCCGACCGGATCCGCCGCTATCTCCAGGACTATGCCCGCGAGAGCGGCGCGACGATGCTGATCGCCTCGCACAACATGATCGAGGTCGAGCGGCTGTGCGACGACCTGCTGATGATGCGGCGGGGCCGGATCGTCGATCGCGGCACGCCCGCCGGCATGATCGAACGCTATGGCCGCCGCACCCTGGAGGAGGTGTTCCTCGACATCGCCCGCGCCGAGCCGGTTGCCCCGGCCGAGGGGGCGCGGCCATGACGAGCCTGCGCCGCATCTGGGCGATGGTGATGCGCTATTGGTACCTGCTGCGCCGATCGGTGCCGCGCATCATCGACATGGTGTCATGGCCGATCGTCGACGTCGTCATGTGGGGATTCCTCAGCCAGTTCCTGGCCGGCAATTCGACCTTCATCGCCAAGGCCGGCGGCGTGCTGCTGGCCGGCATGTTCCTGTGGGACGTGATGTCCCGCTCGCAGCTCGGCGTCTCGGTCGGCCTGCTGGAGGAGGTGTGGGCGCGCCATCTGGGGCATATTTTCGTCAGCCCCTTGCGCGCCTGGGAATGGCTCGCCGCGCTGATGGCTATGAGCATCTTCCGCACAGCCGTCGGCCTCGCCCCGGCGGTGCTGGTCGCCATGGCGATGTATCATTTCTCCCTGTTCGACCTCGGCCTGCCGCTGGCCGGGTTCATAGCCTGCCTGCTGATGATGGGCTGGTGGCTCGGCATTTTCGTGGTGGCGGCGATCCTGCGCTGGGGCCAGGGCGCCGAAAACCTCGCCTGGGCCGCCCCTTTCGTGCTGTCGCCGCTGGGCGCGGTCTATTACCCGGTCGACACCTTGCCGCTGTGGCTGAAGCCCATCGCGCTCGCGCTCCCCGCCGCCCATGTCTTCGAAGGCATGCGCGGCGTCATGGTCGACCACGTCTTCAGGCCCGGCGAGCTGGTGGACGCGGCCCTGCTCAACCTCGCCTACCTTGCGCTCGCCGCCCTTGTCTTCCTCTGGGCCTTCCGCAGCGCCCGGATGCAGGGGAAGATGCTGCAGATGGGGGAGTAAGGGACTTAGCATTCGTGGCACCTGAAATCTTCAAACCAGTTGCCATAGATGGCGATGCAATTATATCATTAAATGATACATTGCGAGGTTTGCATGCCCAGCAGCTATACGCTCGGACATCATTTCGAGGGCTTCATCCAGGCGCAGCTTTCGAGCGGCCGCTATAATAATGCCAGTGAGGTCGTGCGTGACGGTCTGCGGCTGCTCGAAGAGCGTGAGCGCAAGCTTGCTGCCCTGGATGCCGCGCTTATGCGGGGTATTGCGGACGTCGAAGGCGGCCGTGTCGTCGATGCCGATACAGCCTTTGACACGTTGGAAGACAGGTATCGGGATTCAACGCTGGAATAGTTGCTGGGATGAGGCTGGTTCTATCCCACGAGGCTCGGCGCGATCTCATCGAAATCGGCGACTACATCGCCCTCGACAACCGCGCTCGCGCGCTTACTTTCATTAAAGAACTGCGTGCCGCGATGTCGGTGCTTTTGCAGCGACCGCAGGCGTTTCCCGTCGTTCCACGCTATGCACATCTTGGTATTCGGCGCCGGACCTACGGCAACTATATGATCTTCTATCGAAGAGATGACGAGCAGGTCTTCATTCTCCGCGTTCTGCATAGCGTGCGCGACTACGAGGAATTGTTGGACGTCGAGAGTTGACCCTCTCACGCAGCCGTCAGTGCTCTGACTCCGCTCAGAGGACTGTCCGCCGAACCGGCAAGAACTGACTTCAGCCCCACCCCCTCGCTCGTCGCCGCCCGGCAGTGCGCCAGCGCGGTCGGGCTCAGCGCCGCCGCGACCCCGGCCCCCGTAAAGGCGGCGGCGCCATCCAGAATCAGCGGAATGCCCGCCAGGCGGGTGGCCAGGATGGTGCCCAGGATCGCGGCGATATCGGGGCCGCCTTTCGCCGCCAGCAGCTCCAGCGGGTCGCCCGCGCCGGCTGCCATCGCCTGGGCAGCAAGCTCGGCGCCGGGGCCGATGGCGGAGACGACGAAGATGTCCACGCCCGGCTCAACCGCCATCATGCCGTAGGCGGCGGCTCGGCAAGCGTCGGCCTCGTCCATGGCGGGGGCAGTGCGGGAAGCGCGGGTCGGGCGGTCCAGCGCCAGGTCGTAAAGGCGCCGGTCCGCGTCGGCTTGTGCGACCAGCTCATGCAAAGGTCCGCGGCCGGCGACAATGTCCTCGACCGCCTCGGTCATGTCCTGGATCGAGCCGCCGGGCCGGTCTAGCGCGATGCCGTGCGTTGCGGCGTAGATGGCGATTCGGGGATGTTCTTTTTGCGGCTGCCAAATGAACTCCCCGGCGGGCAAGGCGGCCGCAAGGGCGCGGATTTCGTCGAAGGAGGTAGCGCGGGATTTCATGGAAAATCTTTCGGAACGAGCTAGTTAGGGAATTGATTTTGTCATCACACAGATGAGCATATGAGCAATGCAGCAAATTTTCTTGACCGCTCCCCGGCGACCGCCAAGTGTGTCCTATTGCGCTGCGACAAAACCAAAGCCGGACCGCATTTGAGATGAGGATGGCGTGCTCTACCAACTTTATGAGCTGAATTACAACGCGGCTCAGCCACTGAACTTCTTCGCCCAGGCCTTGCAGGCCGCGCTGAGGAGCCCGTTCTTCCCCGGCGGACAGTCGGAATTCGGCCGCGTCATTGGCGCCTCGGCGGAGATGATCGAGCGGATGACCCGCCGCTTCGGCAAGCCGGAATTCGCCCTGCCCGAGACCACCGTCGCCGGCGAGACCGTCGCGGTGACCGAGGATGTGGTCCTCGACAAGCCGTTCTGCCAGCTGCGCCACTTCGTGCGCGCGGTCGAGCGCGATGACCCGCGCGTGCTGATCGTCGCCCCGATGTCCGGCCATCACGCCACCCTGCTGCGCGGCACGGTCAAGGCGCTGCTGCCGCATCACGACTGCTATATCACCGATTGGGTCGACGCCCGCCAGGTGCCGGCGTCGGCGGGGCCGTTCGGCTTCGACGACTATGTCGAATACGTGATGGAGTTCCTGCGCTTCCTCGGCCCCGACACGCATGTCATCGCGGTGTGCCAGCCGGCTGTGCCGGTGATGGCGGCGGTGGCGCTGATGGAATCGCGTGGCGACAATCACCTTCCGGCGACGATGACCCTGATGGGCGGGCCGATCGACACGCGCGTCAATCCGACGGCGGTGAACACGCTCGCCAACAACCACGACCTCGACTGGTTTCGCCGGCACACGATCATGACGGTGCCGTTCCCTCACCCCGGCTTCATGCGCGAGGTCTATCCCGGCTTCCTG
>CAZNNJ010000249.1:5842-7547 GCA_964574305.1 uncultured Rhodospirillales bacterium
GCCGCCGGAAACGATCCGGCCCAGCCGCCGACCATGACCTTGATGGGCGGCCCGATCGACACGCGCGCCGCCGCCACCGCGGTCACCCAGCTGGCCGAGGGCAAGCCGCTGTCCTGGTTCGAGAACACCGTCATCCAGTCCGTGCCCTTCACCTATCCGGGCGCAGGGCGCCGGGTCTATCCGGGCTTCATCCAGCTGACCGGTTTCATGCAGATGAACCTAGACCGGCATGTGAACGCCCATGCCAAGCTGTTCAACCACCTGATCCGCGGCGACGGCGAGAGCGCCGACGCCACCAAGCGGTTCTATGACGAGTATATGTCGGTCCTCGACTTGGCGTCGGAATTCTATCTCGAAACCGTCTCGCGCGTGTTCCAGGACCATCTGCTGCCGCGCGGCCTGATGCGGGTGCGTGGGCAACTGATCGAGCCCAGGGCGATCCGCAAGACCGCCCTGCTGACCGTCGAGGGCGAGCTCGACGACATCTCAGCCCCCGGCCAGACACTGGCGGCGCACACGCTGTGCAGCGGCCTCAGGGACAACCAGAAGTTCAACCTGCTGCAGAAGGGTGTCGGCCATTACGGCATCTTCAACGGCAAGCGCTGGCGCGAGGAGATCATGCCGGTGGTCCGCAACTGGATCCGCAGCCATGACCAGGGCCATAGCGAGGTGCCCAAGGTGGATCTGATTCCGGCGGCCAAGCGCGCCCGCGCCGCCTACGGCCGCCACTTTCCTTTTCCCGTAACCTTAAGAAGACGCGCGCCCCCGGCGACATCCCCTCCTTTTCGTTGACCGAACGCGGGCGGAGCGAAGCGGAAGCCGCCGGCAGGGCATTGTCTCACATCACGTTCGATCGCGCCGTGTGCTCGGGCTTGCCGCGCACGCACGAAACAGCCGAGATCGTTCTCTCCTTCGTCAAGGATGCTCCCCGCCTCGAGGTCGAGGCCGACTTGATCGAGTTGCGCGGCGGCACGCTACCGCCGGTCAAGAGCCGCGAGGAACTGATCGCTGCGATGAATTCCTATTTCGATCGTGCGCATGAGCCCGGTGCCACCAACCATGAAGGCGGCGAAGTGTTCGCCGCCGCGCAGGAGCGCGCCGTGCGCGCCGTCGAGCGCCTCCTCGAAGCGAACGACTGGCACACCGCCCTGATCGTGGCGCATGAGGGCATCAACCGCGTGCTGCTGAGCTGGGCCTGCGGCGCAGGCTTGATGGCGATGAGCTCGTTCGAGCAGGACACGGCCTGCATCAACATCATCGACTTCGATCTCGGCGGCACGGGTGGCGTCAGGCGCGCCCTCATCAAGGCGATCAACATCACGCCGCACAACTATCTCAAGCACGGCATGAACCTCACCAGCCTCGAGACAATCATGCAGCGCGACATCAAGGATGTGCGGGTTTAATTCTCAGTGGATCGTCATGGGCGGCCCTGAGCCGCCCACCCATCAGGCGCGCGTCGGCGCGCCGATGAAGTGATGGGTGGCGGGGTCAAGCCCCGGCCATGACGACTATTGGGGATGCGGCTGCACCTGACGGCGGCGTTCATGACCGTCCTTGGTGTCGAACCAGGGAATGCGGCTCTCCGTCCAGATATGCATCGTCGGCTCGATGATCGTGGGATCATCGAACGTCACGATGTTCACGCCAAGCCGATGCTTGCCGTCGCGCCGGAAGACGAGCTGGGCGCCGCAATTGCCGCAGA
>CAZNNJ010000250.1:0-538 GCA_964574305.1 uncultured Rhodospirillales bacterium
ACGCGCTGTGCGAGATCATGAAGATACCGTGCCAGTGGATGCCGCAGGATTTCGACGGGCTGATCCCGGCGATCAGGGCCGGCAAGATCGACATCATCATCTCGTCGCTGTCGATGACGCCGGACCGGGCCAAGGTGATCGCCTTCACCAAGCCCTATTACGTCTCGCCCAGCCAGTTCGTGGCGCTGAAATCCTCCGGCGTCACCGACGACCCCGCCACCTTGAAGGGCAAGACCATCGCCGTGCAGAGCGGCACGATCCATCAATCCTATATGGAGCAGAGGCTCGCCGACATCGCCATCAAGACCTACAACACGGTTGAGGAGGCCGAGCTCGACCTCGAGGCCGGCCGGGTCGACGCCATGCTCGCCGACAAGCTGCTGATGTATGACTGGCTGGAGAAGGCCGGCAAGGCCAAGGGGTTCGACTATGTGGGCAAGCCGCTTGTCGATCCGCTGGTCACCGGCCAGGTCGGCATCGGCGTGAAACAGGGCAACCCGCTGCTGGTCGAATCGTTCAATGCCGCGATCGACAAGCT
>CAZNNJ010000250.1:548-7513 GCA_964574305.1 uncultured Rhodospirillales bacterium
CACGGCCCTTGAGTTGAGCGTCCCGGGGCTCAACAATGCCGCGTTGGAAAAGCTTTTGCCCGATCGGAAAAATGACAAGATAACAAAGGCCTATTTCCCCTTCTCCATCCGTCCCTAGCCAGCCTTGAACCTCGACCTGGCAGGCTATGGGCCGCAGCTCCTGGCCGGCGCCGGCATGACGCTGGGGCTGGCCCTCGGCGCGCTGGCGCTGGGGCTGGTGCTCGGCCTGGCTGGAGCGGCGGGGAAGCTTTCCCCCCTGGTCTGGGTCCGGGTGCCGGTCACGGCCGTCCTGAACCTGCTGCGCGGCGTGCCGGAATTCCTGATCCTGCTGATCGTCTATTTCGGCGCCTCCGAATGGCTGGGGGACGAACTGGCCCCCGGCCCGTTCGGGGCCGGGGTGTTCGCGCTCGGCATCGTCTTCGGCGCTTATTCGTCGGAGACCTTCCGTGGCGGCTTCCTGGCCGTGCCGCCGGGACAGATCGAGGCCGCGCGGGCCTTCGGCATGGGGCGCCGCCAGACCTTCTTCCTGATCCGCCTGCCGCAGTCCTGGCGCTTCGCGCTGCCCGGCATCGGCAATCTGTGGCAGGGGCTGGTCAAGGACACGTCGCTGGTCTCGGTCGTCGGGCTGGAGGAGATACTGCGCAAGGCGAACATCGCCGCCCAGGTCACCAAGCAGCCCTTCCCGTTCTATCTGGCGGCGATGGCGCTCTATCTCGCCATCGTCACGCTCTCGAACCCCGTCTTCGCCTGGCTCGAGCGCCGCGCCAGCCGCGGCGTGCGGCGATGAGCTTCCTCACCGATCTGTGGACCCTGGCGGCGGACAACCAGCAGCTGTGGCTGCGCGGCATCTGGCTCACCTTGCAATTGCTGCTGCTGTCCGCCGCCGTCGCCTTCCTGCTGGCGGTGCCTTTGGCGCTGATGCGGGTGTCGCGGAGCCGGGGGCTCAGCCGCTTTTCCTACGCCTATATCTATCTGTTTCGCGGCACGCCGGTCCTGACCCAGCTGTTCCTGATCTATTACGGCCTGTCCCAGTTCGACGCGGTCCGCCAGTCTGCGCTATGGCCGATCCTGCGCGACCCGTGGCCGTGCGCGCTGATCGCGCTGTCGCTCAACATGGCGGCCTATGTCGCCGAGGTGCTGCGCGGCGGCATCGAAAGTGTGCCGGCGGGGGAAAAGGAGGCCGGGCTGGCGACGGGCATGACCCCGTTCCAGCTTTACCGGCTGGTGATCCTGCCGCGCGCCATCCGCATCGCGCTGCCGGCGCTCTCCAACGAGATGGTCGTGCAGATGAAATCGACCGCACTGGTCAGCACCATCACGCTGCTCGACCTCACCGGCGTCGCCCGGCGCATCGAGGCCCGTACCTATTCGACCGACGCGCTGTTCGTCGCCGGCATTGTTTATGTGGCCCTGACCTGGGCGATCGGCCGCGGCTTCCGCGTGGCGGAGTGGCGTCTTAACAGACACCTCGCCCGCTGACGCTCAGCTTTCGACCGCGACCTTCGGCGCCGCCGGCTTGACCCGCCAGGTGAAGACCGAGGTCATCGCGTAGTTCCACACCGACCCAAGCAGGCCACCGGCGATGCCGGCCACCCACCAGGCCTGGCTGTCTTCCATATACAGCGCCGAGGCGACGCCGATATTGCTGAGCGCGCCGATGCTGCAGATGATCGCGAAGCTGAAGAAGCCATAGACGAAGCGGATGCCCTTCAGCCGCTGGTCGCGATAGGTGACGATGTTGTTCAGCCAATAGTTGAACATCATCGCGATCACCGTCGCGATCGTCTGGGCGGTCGCGAACGGCATGCCCCGCGTCTTGTAGGTGAACCACAGCACGATGAAATGGACCAGCAGGCCGAACGTCCCGACGCCCAGATACATCAGGAAGCGCACCGGCACGTAGGCGCCCAGCATCTTGTCCAAGAGCAGCATGGCGTATTCCCACGCCACCATCGTGTCGAGCTTGCTCTCCCCCTTGATGCGGGAGCCGAAGGTGAAGGGCAGCTCGACCGCCTTCAGCGGCCGGGGCGCCGAGGCGAAGATGTCGAGCAGGATCTTGAAGCCCTTGGCCGACAGGTTGCGGACCACGGAATCGAACACATCCCGGCGCAGCATGAAAAAGCCGCTCATCGGGTCGGAGAGCTCCTGCTTCACCACCAGCTTGGCCAGCCGGGCGCCGGCCTTGCTGATCTTGATGCGGTTGGCGGCGAATTCACCCACGTCGCCGCCGGGGACGAAGCGGCTGCCGACCGCGATCTCATTGCCGTCCTTCAGCGCCTGCAGCATGCGCGGGAGCAGCCGCTCGTCATGCTGCAGGTCGCCGTCCATCACCGCGATATAGGGAGCTGAGCTGGCCAGCGCGCCCTCGACGCAGGCAGATGACAGGCCGCGACGGCCGATGCGCTGAACGACGCGGACCCGCCCGCCCGAGGCTTGCGCCAGGCTGCGCGCCACCTTAGCGGTGCCGTCGCGCGAATCGTCGTCGACGAAAATGACCTCCCAATCGATGCCGGCCAGCGCCACGTCCAGCTTCTCGACCAGCAGCGGCACGTTCTCGGCCTCGTTATAGGTCGGTACCACGACGCTGAGCTCAGGCGCCCGGGGGGCGCCGGCGCCCGCGCCTGCAAGATGTTCTGTCTGGCTGTCCATGCCGGTCCCCTGGTCGTGCTCCGCCCGATTCTATAGCGCTAATCGCTTGCCGCACGCCAATTTTCCGATAGTTTCCGTGAATGCGCCAGATCGAAGAATTCGGACCGTTCTTCGTGGTGGATCACCCGCTGATCCTCCATAAGCTGACCCTGATGCGCGACCGGCGCCAGGCGAGCTCGGCCTTTCGCGCCTTGCTGCGCGAGATCGCCAGGTTGATGGGCTATGAAATGACCCGGGACCTGCCGCTGGAGCAGGTGCGGGTCGAGACGCCGGTGGCGCCGTGCGATGCGCCGATGCTGACAGGCAAGAAGCCGGTGATCGTGCCGATCCTGCGCGCCGGGCTCGGCATGGCCGACGGGCTGCTCGATCTCATCCCCTCCGCCCGCGTCGGCCATATCGGCATGTACCGCGATCCGGCGACGCTGACGCCGGTCGAATATGTCGTCCGCCTGCCCGGCGCGATGGGAGAGCGCGATTTCTTCCTGGTCGATCCGATGCTGGCCACCGGCGGGTCGGCCGCGCACGGGGTCGATGTCCTGATCCGCCACGGCGCCAATCCCAGCCGCATCCGCTATATGGCGCTGGTCGCGGCGCCGGAGGGTGCGCGGGCCTTCCGCGCCCGCCATCCGAACATCCCGGTCTATGTCGCGGCGCTGGACAGCCATCTCAACGATCACGGCTATATCGTGCCGGGCCTGGGCGATGCCGGCGACCGCCAGTTCGGCACATACTGACACTGGCGTGGCTGGGCCATCGGCCTTACATTGTTCGGGTTACTTATTGCGGCGAGGCCAAAAGGATGAATGAACTCGAGACCAAATGCGTGACCGCCGGATTGAAAATGACCGAGCAGCGCCGGGTCATCCTTCAGGTTCTGGCCGAAGCCGCCGATCATCCCTCGGTCGATACCGTCTATGCCCGGGCGCGGGCGGTCGACCCGTCGGTCTCGATCGCGACGGTCTACCGGACGCTCAGCCTGCTCGACCAGTTGAACCTGGTGCAGAAGCACGATTTCAAGGCCAGCTTCTCCCGCTTCGAGACCAATCTGCGTCACCACCATCACCTGATCGACATCGAAAGCGGCGACGTGATCGAGTTCCAGAACGACCGGCTCGAGGCGATGAAGCGCGAGATCGCGCAGGAGCTCGGCTATGACCTCGTCGACCACACGCTTGAGCTCTATGGCCGCAAGCGCAAAGTCTGACCCGCGCGCCAAGTCCGACGCGGGGAATTGCGGCGCGCTGGGCGGGCCGGACTGCGCCTGCCGCGCAGCGGTCACGCGCGCTTTCGAGGGCATGACCCGGTCGGGCGCGCCCTACGACAGCGCCCTGTCGGTCGCCCGCCGGGTCTTCCACCACCATCATCCCGAGCTCGATATCGGGGTGAAGGAGCTGATCGAACGGTGGGTCTCACCCGAGAGCCTCCATTGATGCCCGTCCCCAAAGGGCTCACCCCAACCGAAAACGGCGATCTGTAAAATCGGCGATAGTCGATTGACCCGGCGGTCGTGTTTCGCTACCGCCTCGTCAGCGAAACTCTGTCGAACCGGCCAATGGTCCTCAGCCTACGGCCCTCGACGTCAGGCTGAGGGATGAGAGGCGCCGCAATGGCGCTGCGCCATCAGGGAGGTTTTTTGGACGATCTTTGGTGGTTGCTGCGCGGGTTCGCCATCGGTCTTGCGGTCGCAATTCCGGTCGGCCCGATCGCGCTCCTGTGCATGCGCCGGACGCTCGAGCGCGGTTTCCTGATCGGCTTCGGCACCGGCCTGGGCGCCGCCATCGCCGATCTGTTCTATGCTTCGATCGCCGCCTTCGGCATTTCCGCCGTCGAGGAGATGCTGCTCGAGTACCGCACGACGCTGAGCCTGACCGGCGGCGTCTTCCTGCTGGTGCTGGCGGCGCGAACCGCCTGGGGCAAGGGCGTGGTCGAGCCCAAGATCAGGCGCTCCGCCGCCGGCGCGGCGAGCGCCTTCGTCTCGGGCTTCGTGCTGACTGCGACCAATCCACTGACCGTCCTCGGCTTCGTCGCGATCTTCGCCGGCTTCGGCGTCGGCAAGGGCCTGACCGACACAAACCGCGTGCTGGCGCTGGTGATCGGGGTCACGACCGGATCGGTTCTGTGGTGGGGGACGCTCAACGGGATCGTCGCCCGCATCCGCCACTTCTTCGAGCAGCGGACGCTGCAATATCTCAATCTGGCGGCCGGCGTGATCATCGCCGCCTTCGGCTCCTATGAGCTGATCGTCGGCATCAAGCGGGCGGCGCCGTACCTGTTCTGAAAGCCGCGGCCTATTTCTTCGGCGCGCCCTTGCCCATGCCGCTGATCTCGCGCTCCAACTCGTCCAGCCGGCGCCTGAGGTCGCTGATCTCGGTCGACGGCTTGGCGGCGCTTTCGCTTGCCGGCGCGGCTTCGGGCTCGCCGCCCTGGCCGGCGAAGGGCGCGAACATCTTCATCGCGTGCTCCATCATCGCCAGGTTCTGCTTGCCCATGTTGCTGAAGGCGTCGAACGGGAAGATGCCGCCCATCGTCTTCTGGAAATATTCCCGCATCTGCTCCTGGTTGCGGGTGAAGGACTGCATGCTCTGGTCCAGATAGGTCGGCAGCGCCCACTGCATGTTGCCGCCATAGAACCCGATCAGCTTGCGCATGAAGCTGATCGGCAGCAGGTTCTGGCCCTTCCCTTCCTCCTCGACGATGATCTGCGTCAGCACCTGGCGGGTGATGTCCTCGCCGGTCTTGGCATCGAAGACGACGAAGTCGACGCCATCCTTGACCATCTGGCACAGGTGTTCGAGTGTGACGTAGCTGCTCGTGGCCGTGTTGTATAAACGCCGGTTGGCGTATTTCTTGATGGTGACGGGGTCGGGGCTTGGCGTCGGAGGCGCGGACGCGGTCTCTACCATCGATTAACTCCTCAGGGTCGGCCCTAAATCTAATAGTCGTTTTGGCAAACGAGAGCTTCCAAGTATGCGGTGCGGGAGAACAAATGCAAGGCGCGTTATTTCGCGACGCAAAAGAAAGTGGAATTCGGCGTGAGCGATTCGAAGGACGGCGGCGAGGCGCTCGACAGCCTGGCTCGCAAGTATCTGGATTTATGGGTAGAACATTGGGCATCCAGCCTGGCCGCACCGGAAGCGGCCGCGGCGCTGGCGCGTTTGTTCGCGATGAGCACGGGAAACGGTTTTGCCGGATTTGACGCTTTCCCCCGCTGGTTTGGTGCGGCGCACGAGTCCCCGGCCTTTCGCACTGCACCTAATGCTGGCGACGGCCGCATTGATGAGCTCGAAAAGCGGGTTGCCGCACTGGAGCGCCGACTGGCCGGGCAGCAGGCAGGAGCCGGGCCAGCCACCCCCAAGCCAGCCGCGGAAAAACCCGCTATGGCCCGACCTGCCGGACGAGCTCGCCGCCGCCCTCGCACGGTTTGACGCCGCCTCCGTCGCCCGCGCCGTCGATCGGGCGATGATCGCCGCCGCGCGGGAGTTCGCCGACGGCATCGACGCCTATCGCCGCCACCCCTATAGCCGCGCCGCGGAGGATGCCCAGGTGGTGTGGCAGGCCGGCGGAAGCGCGCTGATCGATCACGGGACAGGTGATGGCGGCGTTCCGGCGCTGTTCGTGCCGTCGCTGGTCAATCGCGGCTGGGTGCTCGATCTGGTGCCGGGCCAGGGCATGCTGTCCTGGCTGGCGGGCCGGGGCATCCATCCCTATCGCATCGAGTGGGGCTCGCCCGGCGACGATGAGCGCGGCTTCGATATCGCGCGCTATGTCGCCGACCGCCTCGAGCCGGCGCTGGCCGAGGTTGCACGCCGGTCGGGCCGGCGTCCGGTGCTGGCGGGCTATTGCATGGGCGGGCTTCTGGCGCTGGCGGGCGCGATCCGCCGGCCACGCGCCATTGCCGGGCTGGCGCTGCTGGCGACGCCCTGGGATTTCCATGCCGAGAATGCCGCCCGCTCGACGGCGATCGGTACGCTCTACCGTGCTTCACGCCTGCTGTTCGGCAAGTTTGGGGAGTTTCCGATCGACGCCATCCAGGGCCTGTTCGCGACGCACGACCCGATCGTGGCGCTGCGCAAATTTCGCCGCTTCGCGTCGTTCGACCCCGCCTCGGTCGAGGCGCGCAATTTCGTGGCGCTGGAAGATTGGCTGAATGACGGCGTGCCGCTGACCCTGCCCGTCGCCGACGAGGCGATGCTGGGCTGGTACGAGGCCAACCTGCCTGGGCAGGGCGGGTGGTCGGTCGGCGGCGTGGCGATGGACCCGGCGGCCGTGCGTGTGCCCAGCCTGGTGGTCGTGCCGGGCGGCGACCGGCTGGTGCC